>JAUXAH010000001.1 GCA_030614945.1 Phycisphaerae bacterium | reverse complement strand
CGTCTGGCATCGAGAACCGTGCTCTTCGGTTTATGCTGCAGAGCTGTCTCTATCAACGTTTGCTCGCTGTATAAGTCAAGTAGCACCATATCTATCTCGGCAATACCTGTGTAAGACATCATTCACCCCAGAAAGGTTTTTGTTAAGCGTCTATGCTACTACGCCCCATTTCCTACTCTAAACATCACTATCTAGAGCTGATTGCATCAAGCCCACTTCTCACGAAGAGTCTTATGGAGGTTTAATTGGGGGTGGCTCCATAAAACATGAGGCTTGACGTAATGAGGCTTCTGTTTTGTGTTTTACAATCTACGATCTGAACTTCAAACGGCTACCCCGCCAATCACCTAATCCAGACCTTCAGCCATGTCCCTAAAGCTTTAGCTACTCAGGACGGCATCTTTCTAGTCGGTTAACTACTGCTGAGACATCATGAGGGTGGTGAGCTTTCCCTAAAAGCTCGGCGGTCATCCTCAACAGTAGACCTTTGTTTCGCTTTCGCTAGATCATCGCATAAACGCTTGTCACTTGCATCTTTGTATTTAGACCTCTCTAAATGAGTCGGAGCCACATCGTAGCCTATTCTAAACCGTGTTTTCAACATACTGCTGTTATTAGGCTACTAATAGCGTGTTTACTCCTCTTAGCCTCTTTTATGCCCTACGGCGTGACCACTCAATCAGGCTGCCTTTCCATGCCGTCGCAGAGTCTCCCCTTACGACTTTAGCAGAAAAAAGGAGGGAAAGAGGTCATTGTATTCTTACGGGCTTAGTTGTTCTTCTGTTTTTCTAGTTCAGCTTCCATGAATTTAGAAAGAGAGAATCTTGGCTGAAGTTTCACGCCTAGTAACTTGAGGGATGCAGGTACGGCTATCGTGTCGATGTACTTGATTGCTCTGCTCAGTGGGGCGATTTTGTCTCTGTGGGGCTTAGTTTTCTTGCTTACTTCTGCTGAGGCATCTGCTAATGCCTTAATTTGTTTCTCGTATTCCGTGACGTTGGTATCTGCTATCCATTGTGGGATGCCTTCTTTTATGATTTTGCGGACGGCGTTGGCTACCTCTCGTTCTTTCTTGGATGCCGTGTTCATCTTCTTCTGCTGTGCCTTGCGACCTAGCATGTAGCCTGTCCGATTTGCCAGTAAGTCTTTGAATCCTTCGAGGTTGGTTAATCTCTCTTGGACTTCTTCAGGAATCTGAACTGTCTCTTGTGCTGACATAATATTCACTTCCTTATTGTGGAAGCTAACCTGATTGGTTACTTTCCGTTGGTTTACATAGAGGCTTTTACTCCCCGCCAAAGCTGTTTCAGAAAAAAAGGGTTAAACTCTAGCTTCTGCTAGAACGTAGCGGTTGCGGAAGGTATGCCAAAACTTCGGGTTCTTCTTTGCCTCTTTTACTCTAGCTATCTCTTGCTTGTCTCTGATTCTGAAGATGAGTATTTCCTCAAATTCCTTTAGGGGAACGTGGGAAACAAATGCACCGTAGTCTGTACCGTGGCTTGTGTCGAAATGTGAGGCTATCTCTTGCTTAAACGCTAGAATGTCCCCTGCTATCAATAGAAAACCGCATAAGTCACATATTCCAAGATAAAGCATTGTTCAAACACCTTAGACTTCTTGAAGCCCTGACGGTTTAGAGAAGTCTTTTTGTAATCATATTCTAAAGGGTTTATTTCGCTTCAAGCTATTTTTGTTTCACCCTTTCCTGTGCAACCTTTTCAAGTTGTAAGACCATTTCAGCTTTTGGGGAATCCTTCAGGTCTTTCCATGCTACACAACAGCTTAACCCCCGTGTGCATGGTCATAAGAAGCGTGAACCAAATACGACTTGGCGGAATTTTTAACCAAGTCCACGAAACCAGTTTCAGCTTTTCGCCCGAACCGTTGAGGCGATTTTGTCAGGAACCGCCCAACCCGAAACAGCTTAGAGCTTTAAGGGCTACTGCGCTTAATCGTCAATTTGTGGCTTGGTTGTGTTCATGGTATCGGTTTAGTTTTCGCTTCATATGTTGCGTAAGAATTTGTACGATGTTAATATAAATGTTGCGTAAGAACACATATGAAACAAATATATTTTGGGTTTAAAATTTAATTTTTTTCAATTTTTTTGCAAAAAAAACAAACATGTTGTTTGTTACAATGTTTTAACATTATGTAAGATAATGTTAACAAGCTTTTTATTCTAAGTGCGCACCCCTTCTCTCTGGAGGAATCCTGATGAAGTGTGATACGTGTCCTGTAGCGTCGAGATGTGAGCTTGAAAAAAAGACACTGATTAACTCGATTTCACCGAAGTTCGGAGGACTTAAAGAAGTGATGGATAAAATTTGTCCTCTTGAGATGGCTGTTGACCTGAACCTCAGTGTAATAGAACTCGAGTATGAAAGGTATGTGGCACACAAACGTAGATTTGAGAAGGAGGATCCGTGAGATGAAGCTTTTTGACGTCAAGCTCTACGAAAGTTATTGCGCCCCCAAAGCGGAAGAAATGGAGACAGTAAGAGGGTTGACTGAAGTTCAGAAGATTGCGCTTGTTAGTTACCTCGAGCGCAACAAAATCAGATATCTAGTTAAAGAGGTTAAACCCCTGGACACGATAAACCAAGATTGTCCAGATTGTAAAAATTGGGCTGTGTCGGAATCTAAAGAGCCTTGTACCAGTTGTATGGCTGACTATAAATACACGCTGCGTAAAATCCACTTTGAACCCCGGGGTTGAAGGAGGGATAATGTTTGAAACCTGAATTAGTTTGGTGTCCACGATGCTGTAAGGTTGTGGATGGTAGGATACATTCTTGTCCAACATTAGTAGAAATCATAGCGAAACATAAGGGTTGAATTGGGATGGAAGATCAGACGATTCGTGTCCCTGTTCTTTATCGCTGTCGAAAATGCGGAGATATTATACAATATACTGTCTGGCTTAAAGTGGAAATCAAGGAGGATACGAATGCCGAAGGAACGTAGCGTAGAAAAAGACGTCGACGGATTCTGCGGATGGCCCTTCCTCGAGGACCTGATCGGCACCGCATCCACAGCCTTCATGCAGGCATTAATAGCAGCTCTCTTCGAAACCGGCGGCAGGATCTCTGAGGTCCTAGCCCTTCGAAGATGGAACATCGACCTAACATTGCACCCCGACGTCGCAGTAATCAAGAACATGCCACTGCTCAAACGCTTCAAGACCGTAGGAAAAACAACAAAATACAAGTGTCTTGGCCACTGCAAAAAACGATGGAACACCAAGCCCTCTATCCTCGAGTACCAAACCCACGATATCGTGGAATATGAAGGATGGCTGACAAAAACCATCAAGGACCAAAGGACTTTTCCGATACGGTTGGACGAGCCCTTAACGCCCTACTTCATTAAGTGGGTGAAAACGGTACGTTTTCCACGGGATCCACTTTTTCGCATCAAACGATCAGCTGCTTATGTCCGGGTCCGAAACGTTGGCAAAAGGCTGAACAAGCCGATTCCCCTCGCCAATATCCGCAGCAGCCAAATCTACGATCACTTCTTCCGAGCAGAAAGAGCCAACCAACTAAGCTTTGATTATGGCTTCGAAGACAATGACCTGGACAGGTTCTTCGGCTGGAAGGAACGATATCAGCGAATGTCGAAGCGCTATGCCGGGCATGGCTGGATCGGTCTGGCCCGAAAAATGGGAGTGAAAGTATGAAATGGGCTCGTTTCTGCTCTCGTTGTAATGGATTGATTTACAAGGGTGAAGGACAGCATATTCCATCTCGTAATTATGGACCTAGACACTTCATTGTTCATAAGACGGTAGCACTATGTAAAAGTAGGCAGAGTCTTCGAGGACCATCATTACAAGAACTGAAAACCATGCCCGAACAAACAGTCACAGAATGGTATAATTCCTTCACTGCGAAGTTGTTGAGGAAGGCTCCTAGGGAGGATCTGAAACTTGGGAAAAAGTCATAAGGGCAGGAAACGTCGGCCCAAACCGCACAAGCATCAGTGGCGAAAGGTTGGCGGTACTTGGGACGGCCAAAAAATGGTTAACACAAAGAAGCGTTGCATCGTACCCGGATGCGGAGCAACAAAAGAGGGTTGAGATAAATGAAGGTGCTTGGGAGATGCCCTTTTGACCGTAGAGTGGTATGTTGTTGGGAGCAATGTTTGGGCTGTAAATACCATCCTAGAAAGGGTAAACTATACAGAAAGAGGTCTAAAATGAGTAAACCACAGAAGATTATCGAAGCTGAACCAATTTAAGACCGATGTATAGGTGAAATAGGCGCAGAAGAAATAGGTGAAAGCGATGAGTCTGTTTGATGTTCCCTGCTTCTCCTGTTTTATTCAAGATAGGTCAATGGCTGCCCGGTGCGAAGTCCAAAATTGTGATAGATTAACGCTGTGGATCCAGAAGCCGCTGTTACGCTGTGCACATGAGAGCAGAGTTAAACAGGGATTTTACAAGTATAAGGGCAAGAAGGTTCAGAGGTATACATGCAAAAATTGTGGAGTTACATTTAGACTTGTTTACGCTAGGGACAAGTATAGTAATGAAGTGATTGAGAAGGCGATAGCGCTGAGGGACCAAGGATATTCTTTGAGGAAGATAGCAGCTGAACTTGAGAAAACAATGGATGCGAAAGTGAGCTATGGTACCGTTAGTAAATGGCTACAGAAGTGATGATTGGTCATATACTCCTGCGTAAGCAGCTATGTACCTATGCACTCCGCTGCTCAAACTGGGACGCGACCCAACCAACAAAAGACACAACAACCAAAACCACACCGAAAGCCGCAGGAAGAGCCAAATAAGGAATCACAGGATTGGGGGGTTCCCCACCAGGATTGCCGGGATTGCTTGGCTCTTCCCGGAACTGAGCAGGAAAAAATCGTTCAAGGCTGCCAGTCAATTTCTCCAATGCACGTTTAGGAGGTCTATATGGATCTGAGCTCTCAAACCAAAGAACAGTTCCACGGGCCAGATCGAGCGCATTAAGCATGACGTCTTTCCTTTTAAGGTCAATGTATGCCTTCACGGTGAGGACTTTTAGCTCCGCCAGGTTCCTCAGGTACTTGTCTCTTTCCGCTTTGTAATGGGGCATCACCATTAATTCTTTGTACTCCCTGAAGTCTCCAGAGTTGTCGGCGGCAAAATATCTCGATATCGAGTCAACTTTTGGGCCGATGTATCCATAGTCCGGGCTTCTTTCGGTCATGGACCTAAAGATGTCTCCTGCATTGGAAAGCTGGTATTCGTGTTCTGCAATGCGATTAATGGGAAATTTATGTTCAATCAGTTGGGTCTGCAGCTCAAACAGTAGCCTTAGTGGCGTTTGTTGCTCTAGAAGCACTTCACGTTTTTGCATACTTTGCCCTACCCAAACTGGTCATAGGATACAAGGCTATCTGGGGCGCGCTCCAACGTGGATCCGCCTCCATTCCCGGAACAATCCGATACAGCTGCTTAGCTATAACCCCGGCACCCATCTCTCTCCTGGTCGGCTCGATCATCCCAAGCTTCTTCAGAATCCAAAAATATCTACGCGCGCTATCATACGACGTCTTCGCCTTCACTTTCCTGTAGGCCTTGAAGAAGCCGTTGGGGTTTCCTTCTCCGACCTCCTGAAGATACTCTCTTATGGCTAAACCGGTGCTGCGATGCGTTAACGTTACCTCACTCATGACGGTTCAACGATAAGACTTTAAAAGCGAAGTGCCTTATATTATCTTTTGAGGAATTCAGTTTGGCTCAGTTAGCACCAACTAGCATGTTGGATCCAATCGTGAAAGGTTGGGCTGAAGAAGCCGGCATGAGAACCGAAGAGCTCAGCTCTATTATCGGCGGAAACGTCATCGGCGGGCTCGTGGGCGTTCCCTTGGACATGTTTTTGACGGAGCTCGGATCAAGAATAGCTTCACTTGCGATCGGCGTCGCAGGACTCTTGACGGGAAGTTATGTCATGAAGGGTCAGGGTCGCATGCAGACGGACACGATGCAGATCAGCATCAGGGTCCTCACCGACTTCTGGAAAGTTAGCCCAGACGCCACCAAAGTCATCAAAAAGCAGATCGGAAGCGTGGTCGACGGCCTGATTGAGGGTCGATGGGACAAGGTTGCTTATGCGTTTGTTCGGAGCCCAAGAGACTTCGAGGGATTGCTTGGCCCAGCAAAAAAGAAGACGGAAGGCGGTCTGCCGAAACCTGACGAAACAAGAGCAATGGCCCATTTTGGATTAACAGAAGCGCGATGGAAAGAGTTGACGACAGAAGAGAAACAAGCCTACATTAACCAGCTTCCGGCTCCAGGAAAGAAGAGAACAGGGCAGCCGACGTATCCACCAGGTCAAGAAATCATAATGAAACTCTAAAAAACGGATGAATAAACATGCCTTACGTTCCGCCACACTTTGAGCTAGTGGAAATTTATAAATGTTGGAGTCTTTACTACGATGATCAAGCGACTCTTCCCTATGTTGGTTACTGTTTTAACCCCGATAGTATGACGCTGAGTTTTGGTAGCGTTGAGGAACTTAAAGCTTTTATTGACAATTTACCAGAGTGCATTTGTCCTCCGGACAACACATTACTTATATTTGGTGGGGTAATAGCCGTCCTGTGTGTCGTCGGAGCTGGTTTATATTACTGGTTCACAACAAAATCTAAAAGCTAATATGGAAGATCATGTCAAATAGAAAGTAGTGATTGTTTATGCCGGAAATCTTAGACAAAGAAGCGATAGAGTTTCTAACACGTTTCGCTGGAGGAGCAGTCAGCGCATTAACAGAAAACGCCTTTGTAGCCTACGCCCAACGAAACCCAGGACTCTTCGGAAAGTTCCCCTACAATAAACCCCATGATAAGCTGCCTTACTGGTATCAAGTCATTGTAGGCGGAATAAGCATCGGAGAAGCCTTGGTTGGGCTTGGAATCGAAGAGGACCCAGCCAAAATCCTTGAAGGCATGGGCTTTGAAGCGAAGAAAACAGCCAAAGAGTTTGGTGCGGGCCTCCGCAAATTCGGCGAAGGAGGAGTCTTATATTCTGTTCCTATGTTGACGGCAAGAACCATCGCAGCAAACGTTCCGCCTGGAACAGTAGCAGCCAGAGGGGAGATACAGAAAGCGCCGCCGGCACAGCGGGGGATCGTCGTCAAACTGTAGGTGAAGAGTGATGGTTGAACAAAAAGAGATCGAAGAGTTTCTAATCAGGCTCGGCGGGGCCATGACAGGCGGCCTAGAAGACGCCGCGCTCGAAGCAATCTGGATCATGAACCCCGCAACTCACGGCAAGTTCCCATACATAAAGCCGCATCCGCTACTTCCAAGCTATGACGACCTGATTGTAGGCGGCTTAGCGATTCCACCATGGGTGATCGGCGCCCTGATGGAAGAGGACGGCAAGAAACGAGGCGACATAAAAGGGCGGGAGCTGGGCAAAAACGTGAAGATGTTCGGTGAAGGCGACGCGATCTACGCACTTAACATGAACCTGTATCATACGTTGTCGAATGTGCTGGCACCGACGGCAGGGAGGATACCAGGGAAAGGGGCTCCTTCAGGCGCAGGACAAAAATCCGACGTCGGCCACATAATCGTGAAACTCTAGGTGCGTCTTAAAGCCGCATTATCTTGCCTTTTTCTTTCTTTTCTAGGGGATGCTCTTTCTCCAGTTCGAGTAGCCGCTTTAAGGTTTCCTCGTAATTTTCAACTAGCCTAGTAGCTAACATTTTGAAAGCAATTTTAGTGTCGAGTGACTTGCAGCGGATCTGCAGTACTATGTCTCCTTTTTTTGTCATTTCGATTTACCTCATTAACAACACTGTGACTAACCCAATTACAATGACAAGTACTAAAAACACGATTGAAAAGAACACGGTTAGCAAGTGTCCTGTTAGTAGCCAAAATGTCGCTATGAAGAACCATGAGGCTTTTGGATGTCCTGATTCGCAAAAAGCAAACGAGAGAATATACGCAAAAACCAAGTAGACAACAATCCCACCTGTTATTAAATCCAGCATTTCGTTTATCTCAGTATTACATGCCACACTAACCACACATAAGGCTTTTCCCTTACCGAAACCGATTTGTCTGCTGAAAAATACTTAGGAGAACAAAATAATGGTAAACGTAAACGCACTACACAAATATGGAATCCTCTGCGAATACAATCACACTGTAGCTATAGGAGCGCAGGCAGTTAACACTGTTGAAGTCAGCGGCGTAACCCGTTTCGGAGACGACGAATGCTTCCAGATCGACAAAATAGAGATCTTCCCGCCAATCGACGTCCTGCCTTTCCCGATCGAGAACATTCTGGTGCAGCTGATAATCGACGGCACAAGCCTTGACTATATCTACCTGGACAGCCGGATGGCAACCCCATACGCTATTGGAACACCACCCTTCAAGCCAAGCTGCTACTTGTTCGGGGACAGAAAAAGCGTCAACCCCTTCGAGAACTTCTGCATCAAAGGAAAACAGAGCCTTCAAATCCGCACCATGGGCCTCTTAGGAGGAGTAGCCGGAACCAGCACCTACTACATCCGCGTTAGCGGGGACTGGTTCAAGACAAACGATGCCCTGACAAGCCACTTCGGACCCGTCTTCAACCCCGTGCCAGTCACGGTTCAAGACACCGTACGTGATCGCCGCGTCACAGTTCACAGGCCCCTGCCAATCAACCTAGACAACTGGACCAACCTATCAGGCGGATGCCCCACAGCCGCGAAGCCAAGAGTCCTACCATGGATCAACTTCGCAAGAAACGTCCGAGCCACCACACCGAACACTGAGTATCCTCTGGACATTCTGCCAGCCAACGTCCTCTACGCATGGGAGAACATGCACTGGGATCTAGACAACAAAACCTTCATCATCAACGATTACGTGGGAGTATGGCCGGACGAAGGTGGTCAGAACTTGCGTACGGCTTGGTGGGAGTATGGTGGAGTTGAATATCCGCAGCCCTTCATTGCCCCGACTCGCTGGGACACCCGCTTCAACTTCAATGAGCTGCCTCTCGGTATGCCACCGCACAGCGGAATCCTCAGCTTCCACGGACCACGGCCAGTCGACAGGAAACTGCTCGGCACCAACGAGATCATGGAAGCCCGGATCATGGACAACGGAGCAGCAGTAAACCCCAACAGACTAGACTGCGCATTATTCGCTCAATGGTCCAGAAGAGTTGAGTTCTAGGAGCTGACTACATTGCCACAATGGATAATCGGTTATGTAGTCGGCGCATACGGAGGAGCGGGAGTGTTGGGCGCCACAATACCGCTGTACGTTCCCGGTCCAATCAGAAGAATCGTTTCAGGCTTCTACATAGAGGGCAACAACACAGTTCCATTCCCTTTAGCGCCAAAGGTAACGGCAGCCGTAGCCGATGACGTTCAAATCACCAACCCCGCAACCTCCGCTGGAAAAAGAGCCGTCAGAATCTACACTGGAGCACAAATAGACGACGTAGTGGTCTTTCTGTTCGTCGAAACTGAGCTTGGAGTCGGCGAGAAAATAGGAACTCCGCACGCGATCACACCATAGGAGGAAGTGAAAAATGGCTTTTCCCCCATCAACCCTTTAACCTATAGGCATCAGACATGGCATACGCCACTGTCCAGGCGGCGACGACGAAGCGCCCTGTATCAATCCTGGCCTCGGAGGCAGAGTCTACTATGTGGATCCAGTGAACGGCAGCAACCTCTATGACGGACGAATTTCATACCCCGTAGCCGCACAGCTTAGAGGTCCCTGGCAAACCTTGACTTACGCTTTCAGCGCCGCTGCACCTTTGGGCCTTGCCCAAGCAAACGTGAAAAGTGCCTACCACGACTATCTTGTGATGCTTCCAGGAGTCTACAGCGCCCTAGAAACATGGCCTCTCACTATTCCAGCAACGAAGGACAACATTCACATCGTAGGCAACAACGTGCCCGGCTTCAACAGTCCAGAGATCGGAACAATGGCTGGAGCGCATGCCACGGAATTAACTCTCGAGATATTAGGCAAAGGCGTCAGTATTGAAGGAGTCATAATCTACGGGCCCGCAGACGACTTTCCAGTAGTACAAATCAGTGAGGAACACACGTATATTCGGTATTGCTGGATTCGAGGACTAGACACCGGAGGCGACGTCGTAAACATCCCTGCAGCCGGAAACGGAAACTTTAGCACGCTTGCACACAACTGGATCGACTGTTACGAAAATGCTTCCGTAGCTCTTGCTCTCGCTGAGCCAAGCATCCAATTATACGCCAATAGGATCCAAACCACAGGCGGAGGAATCGACCTAGCCGGCACAGCAGACTGGTGTAAACTCCTCTGGAACAGAATCTACAACGCTATGGACCCCTTCAGCATGGACTTCGGCATTCAACTACAGGACTGCAGCGGACAGAACGAGATTGACGAGAACAGGATCGGCGCAGCCACAGAAGGCAACAGCGGCGCGGAACGAAGAATCTACGACCTGTCAGCCAAACTTTCTAACTGGTTCGGAAGAAACTATCAACTCGGCGTCTACAGAGCAGGACCACCAGCGGGAATCAACCGGGCAGGCGACATCATCACAGACGGAGGCGCAGGAAGCGGATACGCGAGAGATTAGGAGATTATGAACATGCCAAAACCAAAAGGAAATTTAAGAGTACCAGCATACGGACAAGGCGAATTTAGTGCGAAAGCAGCAGAGATGTTGAAACTGGCCGAGACAACGTATGGACGCAAGCCATCACCTGAAGAGATCGTGCTAATCAAACAGGCAGTTCACGACGGCCTAGAACCCGAATTGCCAGCTCCAATACCGTCAAAGGAAGAACAGAAGAAAGCAAGAATCGCAGAGCTCCTCGAGGAGAACACTCGAAGAGACCTAGAGAAGCTTGCTCGAAAGGTGGGATTGGATCCCACGAAAGCGACGTATCCGAACATGACGGTTTTAGCTGAGGCGATCGCAACCAAGGAGGCTGAAGAAGCATGAGTGCAATAAGTCAGCACCTGCAACGAGAGCTTGAGATACTCGGCAGAGGAAGCCACGCATATCCACCGAAACCAATGGGTGAAGTATTCTGGGTTGACCACTTCGCCGGAGACAATGATCACTACGGCCAAAACAAAGACAGGCCTTTACAGACAATCACTGAAGCCTTAACCCGGTGTGTCAACGACCGCGACGACTTAATCTTAGTTAAGGACTGTTGGAACGTGGAACCAGCCACAATTACTGTTAACAAGACACGAGTTCACATCATTGGAATGGCTCTTCCAACAGGTATGTATCCCACTTTAACCGCTATAGGCGACACACCAATATTCACCATGCCCGCAACTGGAAACAACTGCGAAATCGCAGGCCTATCATTAGGCGGCGGAAACAACAACGCAGGCATAGAACTTAACAACAACATGGGGTCTTGGATCCACGACGTTTGGTTCGGCCACGTGGGCGCAGGAGATACACCGCAAGACGGTATCCGCAACGATGCTGGACTACACAACTATAACAGCCTCTTAGTAGAACGATGCAAGTTCTTCGGAAGCCCTGGCTATGGAAGAGGCACCCTTACCAGATACGGATGTTTCTTCGATGCGTCTGGATATAACGGACAGAACGCTCAGTTTGTCAACAACCGCTTCTTCAACCTGTCATACGCCATCAGAATAGTTTATGGTATAGACCAACTCATTGAACACAACTACATCATGTGTCCAAGTGACGACGCAATAGGCAGAGCAATATACGTGCATATGGGTGAGGGATCGATCATCGCTAACAACAAAGCATGCGACGACGGCGTCGCCGCCGCTATGACTAACAACCCATACTACGACGCGTTACCTGCTCGCAATGCTTGGCTCTGCAACCAGGAAGGAATAGCCTGGATAAATCCAACAGATGATCTAACCCCACAGTAAGGTGAATGAACATGGCCTGTCCGAAATGTGGTTATCCCCACGCAACACCGCCAAAATGCAAAGCATGTGGCGCAGAAATCAAAGAAGAAGTTGCTGAACCCATAGTCGAAGAACCAACAGAAGAAGAAGCACCGGCAGAAGAAGAAACGCCTGAATAAAACTAACAACATAGTGAAGATCGTGGTTATCGCAGTCCACTCAAAACTGCTTCACAGACTTTTTTATCGTCCTTAACGAAAAGTTTTTACACGCATCCAACATAGTAGATTTAAAGGTGAATATGTTGGCTGAAGGTATTGGCGTGGAAGGCAAAGGAGATGTCGTGCTAGAAGGTAATGTCGTGACCCCGCCGACGGGGCCTGAAAAATCAGACTACGAATCATTGATGACGGGTATAGTGACCCTGGAGCCTGTGGCCAAGAAAATCAACAGCGCCCGGATCCTCGAGACGCTTGGAAAGTTGAAGGCCCAGGTTGAAGAGGAACTTAAAGAAATGGTGTTCCAGGAATACCTGAAATCTAAGGCAGCAGTGTGAAATCCGTAACAAAATTATAGTTGCCCCCGCTATTTTGTAGTGGGGAATATGGATGAAGGATGACGAGCGCGAGATTTCTCCTTTTGTCTCGGCGACGTTGGCTATTCTTCGCGCGCGTATAAAGTCACAGCGCCGCCCATCCGAAGAAAACAAATACTTGGTCACGAATATTTACGTGGAGATTGTGGACGATCAACCTAAAGTAAAAGTTGAATATGAGGATAGAAAATGACGAAACAAACTTTAGACCTGGATCCAAACGCTCAAGCCTACACTGACGATGAGATTGTCACAAAAGTCAATGCGGCAGCCGTCAACATCACGCGAGTAGATGCGGTTGAAAGCGCAGCGGTTGACCTTAGCGGAAAAGACACAGACGAACTTGCAGAAGGAGCCGCAAACAAGTATGACACGGGAGCGCCCCCGGCGGATTTGGAAGAGTTGCCAGATGGCGCAACACGCAAAGCAATGTCAGATGCAGAGAAAACCAAGCTGACAGGCATAGAGGCTGACGCCAAAGACGACCAAACAGGCCCAGAAGTCAGGGACTTGATTGTTGGATTGGCAGACGTTGACAGAAAACTCGTTATCACAGAACCCGTTACAGACCAATTCAAAGTCATCAGCTTACAACGGAAGGCAGACGGGAAAGTTGAAGTTGCCTATGACGATGTAGCTGAGACTTAGGGATCCCAAGTGGTTAAGCAAAACGAGTCGGTAGCTGATAAACAGTTAGTAGATGGCAGTGAAACTGCTCTACACTCCCATGCGGGAGGAGGCGGAGGCCCCACAATCAAAAGCGGAGAAGACACGGCTACCAAAGCAACCGTGAAACAATTCAACTTCAACACTCCGTTTGGCACTGTGCCTCGAGTGAAGCTTACCGCGCATTCCGACCATACCGTGTGGATCGTTGAGAAGGCTGTAGACTATTTTAAATGGAACAACAACAGCAAAAACGTGGATGTCACTATAGACTGGTTAGCTACAGACGCAGGAAACCCCTAAAAGGGGTGCGAAATCCGTAATTTTGCAGATGTGGATCCTTACGGATTCCGGGGGATATCGCTACGGTTTCCGCATCTTCTCGATAGTCACCAGTTTAGCGTCAAACACGAACCCGGTGGTGTGACCGCACTCGAGAAAGATCAGCATGTACCCGGTCTTGGTGATTCGCACCTTCTTTACTGGAACCGTTTTTTTGCAGTCTTCACAGAAACACGTGAACCCTTTAATCATGCAGTCCTATCCTGCCAGTCTTTGGCTCCTCTGTCGACGCGCTGCATCCAGGATGGCCCGCCCCTCCTCTTTGGATATGGGTATGGCCGCAAGGGGAGGAGCTTTCATTATTCCCTTCTCGCGTAGATATTGCGTGAGCATCCACCAGATGGGGCACACTTTGATTGGTTCTCTTTTGGGGTTCATGGTTCTGAAGTTCAATTCTGGGCACCATATTCTCCAGGGACACTCATGGCAGATAGGCAGAGGAGGGACTTTCAGCTTAACCTTACGCGGATTCGGTCTACCCCTATGTCTACTCATGGAAGTTCCCCCGCGAGCTCCCGGATCTCTTGAACCACGTCCTTGATTTTTGCGTAGTCTTTTTTAGGTATTGCTTTTGTGACCTGAGCCTGGTTACACAAATATAGGAGTGTGACGCTGTTCCTAGCCATTTTATTTAACACGTCTTTCGCGCTCATGGGTTGTCCTCCCATTCTCCATAGAGTAGTAGCTGTAAAATCCTTAAAAGGACACGACTGTTTTTCGGTTCAGCTTCTATTGCCATGTCTACAAGATCACGGCAAAGCGCGTCGTATTCGTCGCCTTCTATCTTGATTTTTAGTTTGCTCATGTTGTTTTCCTCTATGAGACACGATTTCACGTACCACTGGTGGCTTGCCGTAAATTATGAGTTGTTCTGAAACAACTTTTTTTTCTCTTCCGTCTCTACTGGACGCAACTACTTTTTTGATTGTTACTCGTCTCATAACTTCACCATTCTTTTATTAACATAACTTTAGGTTATGTTAAAGTTTCCCCCGTCACATCAGTTTCAGGCAGCAGCGCCTTAAATGGACAAGCCGGCGTCTCTCTGCATCTATCCAGCAACATCTGACCTATTTTAGTTTGAATAGTTTTCCAGTTGACACCGTGGCTTAAACAAAAAACATGGAACCTTTGTAGGAGTGATTTTCCTTCCCATCCACCCGGAAATTTCCTGAATAAGTGCTGTAGAACTCTAAGGTCCGAATCGACATTGCGGCGTTTGGCTCCCCGCACGTTAAGTAGCGTGCGAACAACCCTTTTCACTATGGGGCATATCTCCCAACTCTCCTTCTTGTGGTAGCTGAAATAGCCATATGGATCAAGACGACACTCTTTCCCAGTAACTATACAATTATTAGGGGAAATATTATTCAACCAAACCGAACCTTCTAGACAGAAGGGGCAAGGGTCACGGGTCAAAGTTTCACTGTCTCCCTTCGTTTCAGCTCCATCAACGCCACCTGGACGGCGTGGCTGCGGGTAGCAAACCTTTTCGCTTTCACCTTTTCATCTACCCATTTAGCCAGGGGCTTGTCGACCGTGACGTGGAAAGGAACTTTCACTTTCAGTCGTCTCTCTCTACTCTTCTTCTATGGTTTCTTCTGCTGGTTTCACCTGTTGTGTTTCTTCGCTCATAACCTTTGCAATCTGTTTCCACGCTTTCGGACATGCAGCACAGAAATTCCCTAGAGTTGATAGATCACCCACCGATTGAAGCATCCTTGACATTGCTCCAATTATTGCCTGCATGAATACGCTGAGGCCTTCTCTCGCCTCTTTCGGCATGTCTTTTCCCAAATCGACGTCGATTGGCACTGCCTTCGTTACCATCAGAATCTTTTGACGTTGCTTAGCGATTAAGGCTTGTATTGGACAGTCTCCATAGCCGAAGACACAATCAAACGTTTTTTCTTCTGCCATATTCTAATTCACTTCTTATTTTTTCGACTTGCATTCTAAACGCTTCTTTTAAAGTGTCTTGGAGCTGTAGCATGAGTTTCGTTGTATATGTATATATTTCATTTCTAGCAATTTTTCTAATGGTTTCAACGTCTTTTTCATCTAACATATTCTTACACCTTTCGACATAAATCCACATCACCTATTTATGCGCACACAATATAAGATTTGGGTAGAGGAAATAAAATTGAAAGTAAGCAAAGTTGTTTACTTAGCAGAAGGACCAGCGAAACTATCAGCTGACTACATCAGATTGAAAATGACTCTAGTGAGGGGCGGCGTCGACCAGGACTGGACTGATTTTGACGGCGACAGCAAAACCATGAATGAGCGCACGTGGGACGTGGCTCACGGCTACCGCGCCGGTGCAGGCATAGAAGCAGACACGCTCCGCGTAGAAGCCTTCGACTTGGAAATCAACAGTCATATCCTAGTCGTTGACGGCAAAAGAATCCTTGTTCCGCTGACAGGAGCCCTGAAAACAGCCACATATACTTTTCCGCTTTAGAGGAGGCTGCATCCTAAATGAGCATGGCGGCCCCTCAAACAACCCGGTATAGGCCGGAAGAGATCTTAGTGGCTAAAAGCTACGACATAGCAGGCAACGCTTTTCAGTATTGGGACCAGTGGAGACGGATCCCACCTCGCTGGATGAAGTTTGTAGGCTTCGCTACTGAACAACAGCATGACGCCCGAATCAGAGTCACCGCGGATGCTGAACCTAACGTTTACGATGAACACGCCGACGCTTGCCTTCCCCTGAGTCAAAGCCAAGTCACAGACGTCTTCGCCCACCGGCTTATGCTCATTCACATAGCGAACCAAGCTGTAGGAGCATTGGCTGACTATGAGTTCAGATACCGTTACCTGGTTGACGACTGGACCATAGCGGAGAAGATACGTCGGGGAGTGCTTAAAGTAGAGAAAAGAGACGTTGCAGAGCTGATTCCATCTGGAAAGTGGACGAGTGAGGAACTGCGTTTAGCCAAGAAATTCAATTTGATCGAAAACGTGTTTGCTGGACGCTTGCCCTACGCAGGAGAAACTTTCCCCGGTTTACCTTACAACCGCGACTCGAAACTTAACAAGAGAACAGTAATCCGCATCCAGGAAGTAGCCCGTACCACCGCCGTGATAGCTGCCGGAAGCGTAGCGAATACCGCCCTTCAGTCGGACATAGGCCCGCGAATAACAGTTCCCGAAGACCAAAAAGTAATCTTGTTCGAGATCGCTACAGACAAACCCGGCGACAATGCTAACGGAACAGTCATCGTCGTGGATCGAGACATAGATCAGCCAGGATACATGATACTGAACACTTTCTGTTTCGCAGGCATAGATCATCCGGACAACTGTTGGGTGCCAACCGTCGAAGAAATGTATATTCACGCTAGAAGCGTCGCGGGTGAAGCAGACTTTAAAATCCGCTACAAGTACCTAGTGGCTAAACTTTCGCTTATAGACAAGATTAAGTGGAACTTGGACATGGAACCTTCAGAAGTTGCCGTGTGTGACAAACTGGATCTGTGGGATCGTATCGCTGCGGGTGTGGTGTAGTTGGCTTTAGACCCTGAGCTGCTCAGGCGAAGACAACGTAGGCCGCAGAAAAGGGGTTCTGAGCGTACACTCGGAGAAAAAGGTAGAAAGCTGCTGAGCGCCGACGAGAAGCTTGAGGCGTTGCTAGAAAAGCTTTTGGAAGAAGCGAAGCTGCAAACACTGTTTACCCTGACTTTGGAGAGAGATCGACTCTTTAGCGCGTTGAACTACGCCGGTTTTGTGGCGCCCGCTTGGATTATCAACGAGGCTCAACTGGCGCCTTTAGGCACGATAACAATAGTTGCGACCGTGCCTGCTGGAATGGCTTTGGTTCCTAGAGTACAAACTGCTTACAATAGCCTTCCGTGGAATCTTGCACTCACCCTTTGGATAGACAGTGGCCCCCCTGCCATGCCTTCGATTGCGATGCTTCGGGTTCCAGCGTACTACGCTTTCGTTTTCGGAGGAATAGTTCCTATAAGAAACCAAATAACGGTCACGTTACTGAACACCAACCTCGTCAACGCTTTGAACGCTGCTTCGATCTATGAGGTTGCTCTTATGACTAACGCCACGTGGAATATGCTTGAAACGATCTACCTTAGACCAATCGCTGAGTATGCTCAAGAAAAAGCTGAAGAATTAACTGGAAGGCCATTCCCATGAGGGGAAAAGAACAAGTAGACAAAATCAAAAAGCTTAAGGAAAAGCAGCTCTACAAGTGTTCCTGCGGAGCTACGGCTCACATCGACAAGAAAAATAAGCAGCGACTGATCTATTTTCCACTATCGGAACTGCCTAAGACAATCACGCCATTTAAACCGCCAATCACCATTTGTTTCCCGTCTCACGTAGACTGTGAACTAGGCAAAACCGTGGATAAGATCGATTTAGAGAAGCTTGTTAAGGTGAAAAAGAAACCTAAGAACGATAAGGTGAAAAACTAATGTCCGCGGGTCCAGACATTAACCAGTCAAGATTTGAAATGCGCCCCTTCATCAAAAGAAGCTTCGCCACCGGGGCGGGAAATGTTGCCGGAACAACCCTAGTTGACGCCACGTTGGTTGAAGCCGCTAATTTCTGGAATGACTGCTGGGTGCTACTGCGAACCGGCACCTATGCAGGAGAGCTACGAAGAGTCACCGCTTCTGTTCCTGGCACCTTAACCCTCGATCACACAGTAGGCGGCCAGATCGCAGCAGGCGTTCAATATGTGATGTGGCCGACCCAATCTGTCACTGTTGTTGCAGGCGGCGGCCTCAAAGCAGATCTACAGCAGGTGTTAGGTCAAGGCGCTGACATCGCTCTTGGAAACGAGCTTCTCACGGATCCAAGCGACAGGGTTGCACGTCTCTTAGGAATAGTTTATGGGAACCAAGCACAACTTCAACAAGTAGTAGGAACCCTTGAACTAATCACTCAGGACACCGGCTTAAACACGAACCCTGAAAGGTGGATGCACGACAACCACTGGGAAGCAGATGAAGTAACTATAACTGTTGCCGGGGCGCCAGGACAACAGAACCTCGGTGTCGTTGTGCCTGCGGGCCAGACTAGAAGAATAAGGAAGCTGACGATTCGACATGCGGGAACAAACGATACGGTTGTCACTTTTCTGATCGCGGGGGGAGCCACAAAGATCAGCGTTGACGTCCCCGCTGGAAATACTGTACCTTGGGACGGCGAAGACGGCATAGAATTTCTGGCTGGTGAACAGCCTGCGGTTCAAAGTAGTGATGTCACTGGCGGAAACACGTACGTCAGCCCGCAGGGAGTCGAAGCCTAAACATGGAGCGTCATATACCTTTTAGTCCTTCTAAAAGAAGAATTGAAAATAGTGAAGGATATACTTACACTCCAAACGCTGCAAACGTTGAGAGAGCAGTGGATTCTTTAACCGATGACGGCGGGGAAGTCCATTGCCCGGTAGGCATCTACGACTTCGCTGCTCCCCTAGACATAACCACAAGGTCTGTCAAGGTGATAGGTGTCCTCGGATGGTATGGTGGGGTTGGGGGGAGAACTGGCACTATTTTCAGAGCAACCGCCGATATGGCGCGGATCATCGGCTTATGGGGGCAATGGGACGAAATGAGACATATATGCCTGTTTGGAAATGCTCAGCCTGCAATAAGGGGAGTAGACATGAATGGGTATGACCAAACCCTGTACAAATGCGTAGTTCACGGGTGTCGAGATGGAGTTGAAATGTATGAAAATAATCAATGGGTGGTTGAGTGCTTCATTGAATCGAACAGCCGCTACGGTATATATAATCGTCTTCACGAATCAAGCTGGGTAGTAAAAAATCTATTCTGGAGTAATCTGGTTGACGTCATGCTACGTGACCTAGATGAAGCATGGATTATTGGGAATAGAAGTTTATCAAGTGTAGCATTCACCGCAACGCTGACTGACCCATCCGAAAATATTTTCATGGCTTTCAACACGATGCGCACTATAACCGGTGTCGGTCATCAGTTTGACCATGATGTTAGTCACATCCGCATAGTCCGTGAGATAATGGACGGCGGCGGGGTAACTCCAATTTTCTTGGGAACGGGGGGTGGCACCACAGTTATTGATGGTAGGGTAGACTACTGTAGCGCTTATAACCTCACTGGCAACATGTTCAATGAACTGGGCGGCGTCTTCGCCAAGCAAACAAACTACGGCGACGTTGACTCCTACATGGCAGCTGACTATGGAGCAGCTTGGGCAGGTTGGCCTCCAGCCGGTTTGTCTCCAGCCAACGGCACAATGGTCACAGTTTATAATAGTAATGCTGGGGTGCTTGCCAGTCGTCTATACTGCTACTCAAACGGCGTATGGCGCTACGTAGCCCTAATCTAACGGACAGGGGGTGTAAAATATAATGGTTAAATATTTCGCGTGTAGTTTCAGAGAGGAAGGACCAAGCATTGAACCACCAGTTTATACGCCTGAAGGACTACGAATAGGCTACCGAGAAAACGAATTCTGCCCACGAGATGAACCGGCCTTATATCCATGTAATCCAGGAATCTGGAAGTGGGTGAACAGTCGATACTGGAAGGATGGCACTGTTTCTAACATACCTACTGCTGGAACATTAAGATTAGTTCGTGACCCCACCGACCCTTCACGACTTGTTTTGGAGTGTCTCAATGACATTGAAGGACCTAGGCCGTTGCCGGGGGCGCAGCATGCTAAGCTCTATGAGCTTCAACATATAGACAGCCAAAACTATGTCGAACCCTACTTAACCGACAAAGATGCTTACTATAGTTTCAAAGTATGGATACCTTCACCATTGAACGTTGTTGTCAATAGATTATTTTGGCAGTGGTGTGGCGAATTCGGAGTTTACGGGTCAGCGTCACCAAGTCCACAATTAGCGCTGCATTTTCTTGGTCCAGAACATTGGTCAGTTCAACAGGGATACTCAGAGGTTAACAGCATAACATTGTACACTCCTTCGTACTATTGGAAAGACAATAAACCAACACACTTCTTTAAGATACTAAGCCACTCAGAAATTCCTTTCGATCAATGGGTAAACTTTACAGTTTATGTCAAACAGGGTTCAGCCTTTCAAGAAG
The DNA here is from genome assembly GCA_030614945.1 of Phycisphaerae bacterium. The sequence continues at coordinate 21,685 of JAUXAH010000001.1, read as the reverse complement.
AAGATGGAATAGTCAAAATATGGATGAACGATCAACTCGTATTCGATAGCAGTTCAATACCTATGGCAACGCCTAGTGGCACACCATTCACTATTTGGGGTATAGGCAACTATGGTAGCGCACTGGAACCAGTAGACACCTCCCTATTATTCAAGGATGTTGTTGTCGGAAGCGAATACACGCCCACACCTCCCATAGACCTGCCGGTGATCGCAGCAGGAGGCCTAGCCGTAGTGAATGCGGCTTTGGTTGGCTACTACCTCCTAAAATACTTCAAGATAATTTAAATTTGAAGAGGCAGGTAATTAGAGAGGGGGCAAAGAAACGGTGAAAATCAAGAACACTGGAACAACAAGCATGGACGTCACCGTAATCAAGGAAGTCGTCACAACCTTGGCTGCCGGCGTAGAAAAAGACGTCGACGTGGATCCCGCAACTGACAGAATAGAAATCGGGCCGACGCCGACACCCTAAATCTCCCTTTTTTTCTGTCTAAAGGCAAAACATTAAAGCCTTAAACCCCCAATTCTTTAATGAGACATAAAAAGTGGCAACTCTAACATTAACTGTGACATATCTTGGACTAGATGCGAAAGGCGACCACAGATACGATTTTGCCGTCTATGTAGACTGGGAAGGCGAGACACCCCACAACATAATAAATCTCTACTATAGCCTCGAGGGAGCACCATGGGGATATATGTTTCTGTTCCAAGTAGGCACCGGACAAACCGGCAGCGCCACCCAAGAATACGCGCTTGGAAGCCACATCACCGGAAAACAGGTTACGTTCCAAGCTGGAGTGGAAGGAATAATTGCCTCAAACCAGGTGTCTATTATCGTAGGTGAAGATGGTCCACCCCCCGAAGAAGACGTGTTGCCATTGATTGCTGGAGCAGGCCTAGCCATAGCGGATGCAGCTTTAGTCGTAGCTTACCTAGCCACGGTTTTCGGGTTAATTTAAATCTCTTCGACACAAATCATATATCCTGAAATAGAAAGTAAGGGTAGAGGGAAACAGAATGGAAAAAGACCCTTGGATCTACATCATTGCCATCGTGTTCATGATCTGCGTCACCGCACTCGGCATCGCAGGCGTCTTGCCCACAGACGACATAACAGACCTTCTCTTGCTTATCATATCAATAATACTCGGCGGGGGCACTGTAGGCTTCTATTTAGGGAAACGTAAAGGAAAGCTAGAAGCAAAGGCGGAATAGTCTTGAACAAGAACACTGCTGCTCAACTAGGCCAACGAGTGCTAGAGAACACCATAAAAGTAATAACGGCCTTGCCTGACGACGAGAAAATGGTTTTAGGCACCCAAGTTCTCACCAAAGAAGACATCATAAAAAAGTTTTGGGCTGACGAAAAATTCGCTTTTCAGATGGCGACGCAACTTGACAAATCCGTGAAAGAGTTTCTGTTCCGCACACAATGGAATGCCCGGAGGAACAAGACACGAAACAATCCTGGATCATAGCACGCCCACGTTTTGATGAGGCTACGCAGTACAGCCACGTGTTTTGTCAGGAACTCATAGATCTGCTGAAAAAGGCTGGAGCCAACTTTTTTGACTGTTCAGGTCCAGAGGCTACCCGCCAGGCTGTTACGGAGCTGCTGAAAGCGATGCCTCAGGTAGATCTCATCTTCTACGATCACGGAGACGAACAGGGTTTAGTGGCCCAAGGAGGCGAAGACTACATCATCGACAAATCTAACGACGAGCTGCTGATAGGCAGGATCGTCTATACCCTAGCCTGCTTATGGGTCAAGACGGTGGATGGCAAGCCAAACGCAACGGCGCCAGAGCCGTTCACTGCTACGTTGAAATTGTTGGTTTTGTGACGTCGGCGCTCAAAGAGTTCCAGGAATCATTCAACTATGGCTTTAAGCTGCTGCATGAACGTATGCAGACGGGTGAACCGAACTTCCCGGGGATCCTCGAGCTGGAGAAAAAGAGGATGACTGAGCTCAGCGACGAACTGATGAGCCAGGGAAACTTTCTGGGCGCAGTCTGGATGAACACCAACCGCGACAGCCTACGCTGGTACAACGGAGGGTCAGAGCCAGGTCCGTCTAAATGTTTCTGGCGTCGACTGGCCGTGAGACTCTTCGGCAAAAAACTTGGGTGGAAACTGCTCGGATAAATACGCTTTTACAGTTTTCGGCACTCACTGACCGAAAAAGAGGGTTGGAACTGTCTCCTTTCTTTGAAAGAAGCCTGTTTTGGGCGGTGCATACGGCATGTTGGAGAGTAGGTGCTTTTAAGTCGCTAACCTAGACTATTTAAAACTAGCTCTTTTTAGCAGATAATTATATTCCTTAAACCTTTATATGCACGAATGATTGACGTATAAAGCGGAGAGCTTAGAAAGTGCCGAAGTATTTGAGAGTAACCGATAAAGAGATCAAAGTGTTAGAAAAATGGAGGGAACACGGCACTATTGCCTTAGCTGCTGAGGTGCTGGGGATCCCATCGACAACAGCATACAACAGAATTGTGAGACTAAAGTGGCGCTACCGCAAAGCAAGAGAATTTATCCGAGAAGTCGAGCGGTGGATGGCTAAACTTCCAGGAGCGTTAGAGTGATGAAGGAGTGTCCGGTTATAGACACCTGTGACGACCAAATAACTGAGAACCACTTCAAAGCGTTCTGTCGAAAGAGTGTGGAAACGCGCGCGCGCGTGGAAACTTCAAGCCCCATTAGTTATAAACATTGCCCCGCCTATCACTGGCTGCTGAGAGCAACACACCAACAACGCCATCTTCAACGCCCAAGTGAATGGAAGAAAGAGAAGGAGTACTCCTGATTGGGTGACGACTGTTTACTTACCACGGCATTCCTTACACATGTCCTAGAATGCCAGAAATGTAGAAATCTTCTAGCAGAAATCTTGCTTAAGATGCAGGAATGACCCTGATGAAAATTGTTAAGTTGCATGTGGAGAAGGGCCGGACGACTCAGGTTGCCGCGGACGTATGGAACAAAGTTATCTATAGATTAGAGGCTGACGTGTCTGACCTATCCCCGGATGAGCTGGAGAAGCTGCGGCTGGATCTCAGCTTCAAAATAGACGACTGGCTGGGACAAGAGAAGCATGTACCCGAAGATGTGGTCCGGAGTGTCATTCCAGAAATCGACTTGGCTGAGCTTGATGGGTGTCCATGGCAGACGTTTCAGAAGAAGCCAGCGAAAGTCGGTACTGCTGCATGGATCAAAAACCCATCATATTGGGAGCGTTTTGACGCGCCGCCGGTTCTGTGGGAGCTAGTGAAGGCTTTGGAGGGCGCGAGGGACCGGACGCTTGTGCTTGGTGATATGGCGTATGTTTTCGGCGGGAAAGACGATATGAAAGACCGCTTCATTAACAGGAAGCCGGTGAAAATGGAGGGCGCGAGATGAAGAAGGTTAAACTCCGGGAGATCTGGAGCTTCCACATCGTAGTCGGTAAATGGAGCCTGTTCATTGGCTTAGGAGAAGTGCGACGTACATGACTGAAATGGTCAGATGCAGCAGCGGCCACAGGTTTCCGGTGAACAGGGAGAAACATCAGAATCGAAAATATGTGATGTGCCCTCGTCCTGGCTGCCACGAGAGAGTGCAGATCCGAAAGCGCAGGTTCTCCTTCAACCTGGAATGGCCTAAAATCAAAGCTCGGCAGAAGAAGGAGCGACTTGAAGCTAAAGAGAAGAAAAGAGGGCAAAGAGGGCGACCAGTACCGCCACTTTGGAGACTCGGACGGACGGTCGGTATGAGCCAGACTCTAGCTGCGACCCTCGCTTTTTCAGCTGCGAGGAAGAAGGCAGAAGAGGAGAAGAAAAGTGACTAAGATTCTTTTAGGGTTCACTGTTCCAGAAGGCAAACCGTTTGAAGTTCCGCTTCACCATCTGGTTATCACCGGAATGACAGCTCTTTCAGGAAAGACCACGGCGATCGAGGCTTTGATTCAACGTAGCGGCCTCAGAGCTATCGTGTTCAAGACGAAGCGTGGCGAGAAGGGGTTTGAAAGGGTAGGGCGGTTGCTGCCGCTGTATTTCCGAGAGAGAAGCGATTGGCAGTACGTTTCAAGTCTCATAGAAGCTACGCTCAGAGAGAAAATGAAGTTTGAGCGCAGCTGGATTATCCGAGCGTGCAAAGGCACGAAGAGTCTACAAGACGTCTACGCGCGAGTGAAAGAGTTTCTCTCGAGAGAGAGGCTCCGAGCCATAGATAAGTCGATTTTCACTAACCTACAGGCTTATCTTGATCTTGTGCTACCGTCAATCGAAAAACTTGATTTCACCGACAAACTGGATATAGGTCCCGGCGTCAACGTCATGGATCTCGAGGAACTCTACGCTAAACCGGAAATGCAGGCTCTCATCATCCGCAGCGTCATGGAATACATTCTCGAGTTTGAAAGAAACATCGTTATTGTAGTGCCTGAATGCTGGAAGTTTCTGCCGCAGGCCCGGGGAAGCCCGGTGAAAGTGTTCTTTGAACGGTTCATACGCGAAGGAGCCACGATCGACAACTACCTGTGGCTGGACAGCCAGGACATCGCAGGCGTTGACAAAACGCCGCTACGGCAGGTTGACAACTGGATTCTGGGGCGCCAAAAAGAAACCCATGAGGTTGACCGTACTATCGACGCCATTCCGTTGCCCCGCGCTTCGAAGCCGAAGCCCGTGGAGATCCGGCGCCTCAAGATTGGGCATTTCATCGCGGCTTGTGGAGACATGGTTGAGACGGTTTATGTTTTGCCTGCCGGGGTTCCTGAAGACGTGGCTAGGAAGGTTGCTCGAGGAGAGCTGACCCCCGAGTTTGTTCGTGATCATTATCTTAAAGTCAAAAAGGAGGATGAAGATTTGGTTTATAAAGAAAAGTGGGAAGAGGAGAAACGTAAGCGAGAGAAAATTGAGAAAGAGTTTGCCGGGCGGGTTGAACTGGTAAGAAAGGAGCTCAAAACAAGAATCCTGAATCTTGGCGAAGGAAACAAGATTCTTGTAGATACAGTTGAGCAGCTGGACTTTGAAGTGAAGGATTTGAGGCGGTTCAAGCAGCAAGGTGAAGACGTGGATAATCTGCGGAATTCCTTCCTGAAGTTTCTACGGCTAGATGAGGTACCAAAGGCGCCGGGATTTGAACCCGGGCCGTCTGAAGTCACAGTTCTGACAGAGCAGCCACCACTCACAGTAAAGACTCTTCGTGAGCCGTTAGGCCTCAGCCAAAAGAGTCTACTTGGAAGAATCGCCATCGTTTACGCTGAAGGGCTGCTGCCAGACAAAGCATTCAGGCTTAGACAACTCAACATGATTATGGCGCAGCGGTTCGGAAGGAAAGAAGCCTATCCTAACTATGGTAAACCGTTGACGCAGTTTGTGGCCTGGGGATACTTCGAGAAGGTTAAGGCGGGTAACAGATGGGACTACCGCGTAAAGATGAAGCCAGAGACCGCTCGAGAGAAAGGTCTTCTAAAAGTCAAAGGGGGTTGAATGAAAAATGCCACTTCACGCTTTATGTTCAATATGTAAAAAGTCCCGAGATGTGGCTATAGATTTTACTCCAGAAGTGGTTAAAGCAGGTAGAACTTTGCTACCTTTAGCCTGTGGCCACATTTTTGATTGGCACACTGGAAGATGCTATTGTGAAATCGATTTTCCCATTATTAATTTAGCTCCTTTATTCGAGGTAACAGTTTAGGTAAAATGTTAGGAGATTGAAATGAAAGACTTTATGTTAGCAGCATTCTTGACGGGAGCGGTATGGGTTTTTCTCGGTGTCTGGTTCGGCGTAAACCTAACCTCATCAACGCACCTAACCACAACTATAGCATGGGGCGCCTTCCTGTCCACGTGGACACTTTTCACAGCCATGTTCCTTTCACTCCTAACCAAAATGGAGGCCCCAGGGGCATGAAGTTAGCTGAGGCAGAGAAGTATGCAGAACAAATCCTTACCTGTATAGGGCCCTTAGTTTCTCGAGCAGCTGTTGTTGGCAGTGTACGCCGGCGAAGGCCTCAAGTTCGAGACATCGACCTTGTTGTGATTCCTAAGCAGCTGCAGGTGGGAGTCTTCAACGTCGACCCTGATTCCTCCTGGAACAGCATCTACAATCGTCTAATCAGTCGACTGAAAATGAAGAAGATCAAGAAGGGGCCCGAACTAATGACTTTAGGCTTTCCCAACGTGGATCTAACGGTGGACATCTACAGGGCTCGCCCTGAAACTTGGGGGGTTCTCTTGTTGATTCGCACCGGAAGCATAGACCACAACATAAAACTGTGCAGCCGAGCCAAACGCAGGGGGATGATGCTGAGCGCAAAACGTGGGCTCATAAAGGATGGAAACGTAGTGGCCAACAAGGAAGAGCAGGATATCTTCCAGGCTCTTGATATGCGATACATTCCTCCTGAACGGAGGCTATAGAGACTCTTCGTAGAACGCACCTGGAGCTCTGTTTTTCGTACCGATATCCCCCGGAATCCGTAAGGATCCACAGCTGCTAAATTACGAAATTCGCACTTGGCGAGAGTGTTACACTTTACGTAACAGGTAGACTCTTCGCAAGGTGATGTTATACATGATGTTTTACATGGATGCTTGACATATATGTGCACACATATATGCTTAGCATAATTTGAAAGCCCTTATAGACTCTTCGTAGGAGTGGGGCACCCGTCCTGTTAGACTGTGGAGATCCCTCGGTTGGGGGATCAGAGATAAGATCATGGCAAAGATCCCGGACGGGTCCCGAGTGTATTAGGTCCGCTGCGCTTAAAGGCTTTATGAAGAGTCTACCAGCATAAATAAGAAAATTGGGGCCCCAAGGGCACACTAATATGAAGGAAAGTGCTGTTTTCGGGCTCTTATTCTTATCTTTTCTCTTATTCTTATGAGTATTATTATTCTTGAGACTAGGTTAATCATTAAGAGAGAGGGCATCTCTGAGGGAGCCTTTGAGGTCAAGGGGGTTCATCCTTCTCTCCACATATCCACAATTCCCAAAGATGGAGCAGTTTCAACATGCGGGCCCACCGAAAAGAGCACATTCTCATGCGCGCTTGGTAGGGCAGTTTTCTCATATCAAACCTACGAAGAGTCTTATGGTCGATAACACGCTTCAATGCGCGGTGGATCACAGAGGTTGATCTTCCGAAGGCAGCTGCTATCTGGTTGATGCTGAGGCCTACACGTCTAAGCTTGATATACGCGGATTTCTCTCTCTCGAGGAATGGGACCTTGAAGAAACATCGAGGCGTGTATGTGTGGCTGATGGTGTGGTGATATGAGCCTTCACCGGTAAAGTAACAGACAGGTGAAACCTTTTGCTGGGGCCCATAAAATATTCGCCCCCCAACTGGAATGGGAGCCTTGGCGCGTGAGTAAATTGGGGAAACTATTGTAGTAATCTTCATCCCATCTGCTAGGACCTAGCAAGAAGCTAGTTTGGTCAGATTACAATAAAACGTACTACCTAAAGAAAATTAAACCTTTCGCTCTAAAAAAGTAAACTGCTATATCTCACGAAGAGTCTCATATATCCAACACACATATATGATTCATTTTTCCACGGGAAACAGAGGGGTCGCGGGATTTGAACCCGCGCGGGTCTGCGCGCGCACCGATAAAGATTTTATAGCTACAGGCTCAATAGAGCTTAGGAAGCAGTCGCATGGCCGCGGTTCTCAGAGAAGAAAGATATGGCATTCCCATCTGGGCTTGGGCGCTAACAGGGGCCGGCACGATCGTGACGGCAGGCTACCTTCTCTACCTCTACTTTATTGCGCCAGGCGAAGCGATCCTAAGACAGTATGAAGAGATCCTAGCCGACATCTACAAGGAAACCAAGGATTTTCTCCTGGAGAACGCCGCGCTTCCAACGCCGATCTACGGCTTAACAGCCATTCAAGAATCTATCATAGCAGCCAAAGAGGACGCAGCGGAAAAAATAAGGCCGCTAGTGGAAGAGATTGTGACTGGAAGAGGAATGGACGTTTGGGACGTTGCTCTCAAACTAGGGTCCCTCGCGATTGTGCTGTATGCAGCTCCTCACCTAATCGACAAATTGATCGGCTTACTTAAAAAGTGGAGATCCGACCGGCCGGAGGCTGCCGCAACCATTCAAAGCAGCCATGGACACTCGGCTTTGGTAATGCAACTATTAGAGAACGAGATGGCCTTGGATGGCAGACTAAACATCGCATCCGGGTTCCAAGCGACTATGCAAAGCCACTACACGGCTTACACCTACCCAGCATTGTCAATGGGTATAGCGCACTACAGCACTTTGATTCCCACGCTCATAGTCGGGTCAATGGCGTGGATAGTGGCTACTCGCATGCTAACCTACATGACCTATGAAACGTCCGTCACAACCGGGATCATGGGAACAATGTGGATATTTTGGATTCCGCCACTCATCTAGCCTACAAAGTGTGGGAAGGCATAAACTTAACATTACAGTCGGCGTAAGCGTCGCCCCAAACTGTCAGGCCCGGGTTGTCTACCCAATACACATGAATCGGATTGACGTTTCTGAAAATGGGGTTTCTTATTCGAGTAAACTTTGTGTACTCACACGCTCTGCTGATGTAATGGCCATCATGTATGGGGTAGACGTCGTAGTAATAGAAGAGGGGACACAGAACCTGAACCTTCCCTGCCTGACCAATGGTTTCTCTGTAGTCGCCCGGTTCGGCCCATCTGTAAAGACATCTAGCTGCTACTTCACCTATGCTATTCGATGTAAGAATAAGCGGGTTATCGATTGTATGAATCATAGCACCAATAAGAAGAGAACCGTAATCAGTGACGTCAGGCATCGGATCCGTATATAACGCTATTAACTGGTCTGCCACACCGTTCCCCGCAGCATCACAGATCTTAAACTTCACAAACCCGTTGCTATAGAGGTAGTGTTCCAAATGAAGGGTATTTGAGAGCAACTCAGTTGTTGTGTCGACGTCCCACCAGTCTGTAGCAATGCAGCTTTGAACCGGACGGATGTAAGCCGGAATCAACTGAGGACCGTCAATCTCCTCGAAGCTCGCTATAAGAAGGTTTTGTCCTTCCACAGTGAAGCTTAAAGTTGTCTCTGTTCCAGCAAACTCGCCGTTCAAATACCAGCCCTTAAACACGTATCCGTCAAAAACGATGGCTGTAACCGAAAGAACTGTTGGTTCATCAAACGTATAATAACCTGAAGCCGGCTCGGTTCTACCACCGGGGGTAGATTCAATCGAAACTGAATATGCGGCCGGAATCGCGTCAGCCTCAAGAGCAGACAGAATGGCTGCCACTATCAAACTGCCTGTAACGGATATTCCAAACCCTAAAATAATCTGCGTTTGAAGCTCTGTTAGTCGAGGCATAGCAGCTAACCAAAAAAGAATATGGCGTTAATTGCTTATAGATTTTTCAGCATCCAAAGAACAACGCCAATGGCTAGAATTATAATGGATAGAATCACTAGCAAGAGGCCTACGAGCCAATGGTGGATATGGGGTCCAAGCCCGGGGATAGTTACACCTCTTAGGATTCCATGTTTTCCAGGTTTCTCTCCGTATGTGCTGACTATTTTGAAAGCGTCTTGGGCGTCGTCAAGCATCAAGAAGGCGCCGACCCCAAACAAAATGAGTCCCGGGGCAATATGCACCAAAAACGCCATGAAAGGATCCTCTGATTCCATGGCGCCAAACGTTCTTTCTGCACCGTAAGCGCCGGGATCCGCAAACCCCGTGAACGGTTGATTACTCGTCGTCTCCAGGATTCCTCCGGTGCCGTCTATCCAGGCTTCAACCCAGGCGTGTCCTTGGCCCTTATGTTCACCAAAAACGACGCGCGCAGGCACACCTAGGGCGTGCAGCAGGCTACACAATAAGAACGAAGAGTCTTCACAGTCTCCCAGGCCCCTCTTCAGCGTCTCCGAGGGCATCATCCAAACTTCGGGAAGGCCAAACTGTGTCTTGTCGAGGACGTACCGGATGTTCAAAGATACATAGTTGTACGCTTCCCTCAAACGTGCATCTAAAGAGTCTTGATCACCTAATTTGCTGATGATCGAAGCCCCTACTGACTGCACTGAAGGATCCTTCGGCGTGATGAACTTATTAGGATCCAAATAGCGGCCATCAGGGTAAGCATGATCGAGAGCAGCAGCCATTTAAGCCCCTCCCGCGAGAGCTGCTAGTCCAGCATATCCAAGCAAAGGCGCTACACTCCAAGGCAACGCATGAAAATAAGTCCGATAATAATCAGCCAACTTCGTGTATGAATAAACATCGTCACTCCACAACGAATCTCCAACACGACTCAACCGCAAACTCACAATCCACTCTTCCACGGGACCATGAGCAGCCGCCCCCTTGTAGCCTTCAGTTAACATGAAAGCGGTCTTACGGAAATTCGTGTTTCCGCCCCAAAAAATCGGATAACCCATATTGGACCAGAAGCCGCGATGAAAGTTTGCACAATTCATCAGAAAATCGCTCCATGGATCTCCGTTACTGAAATACACGGGGCCGCCCAGCAGCACGAGTTTCGGGTTCTCCATGAAATACTGCTCCACCTTCGCCAAGTAATCTGTAGGGTGAGTGAAATCGGCTCCAGTCGTAACTATCACGTCTCCTCGAGCTGCTTCGACTCCAGTTTGAAACACTAGGCCTATGTTCCCGAAATAAACGTCAGGACGTGGGTAACTCAACATTCTAGCGCCTAATGCGCGCGCAATTTCCACCGTGTTGTCTTCACTTTCGTTGTCGACAACAATAATTTCGTCTGGGGGGCGCGTTTGAGCCCTTAAACCGTTGATGCAATTAGCTATATTCTCCGACTCATCAAGTGTTGGAATTACAACAGAAATGTTTATTTTGTTTTCCCTCGCACAACTTTGAATGTCAATGTTGCCTTCTTAAGATTTATTTCTGGAAGAATATAATCCCTTGGCTTAATATTCAAAAGTTCTCTCAGATTTGGCGGTATGACAATTCTGCCCCAACGGTCAATAGTTACGTTCATGTTTTATGCCTCCTGCACCTTTTTCTTTGCACGCGCATCCGCTTCTTCATGCCCCTTATTTAGCAACCCTGAAATATCATTTTTGCCCTTCTCCTGCTGCGCCAACCATCGCAAATGTTCGACGCCCCATTGTTTAGTGGACTTAGAGATCTTGCCATATATAACATAATTCAGTAACCGCTGCACGTTGCCCCAAAACCACTTCACTCTTTCTTTGTCATATCCCTTTGGGAGATATCTCCCTTCAGCCGGCGGATCCGCGCCTTCGGGAAGGTTCACAATCACGTCGTAGTGACGTGTGCCTTTTCTGTCACATTCCTCTTTCACCCATCTGAGACTGTTCTCCTTCGTGATTTTCCTTTCAAAGCCTTTGCCGACCCTGCCTGCAAACTGTCGAGCCATCTGCACGTGCTGCGGCGCATAAATCAGAAAGAGGCCTAGCAGGTCGACGTCTTCTTCAATCGCCAGTTCTAGGTCCTCTTCAGACAACAGGAAAAGAGCGTTAAAAACTGCGGTACGAAAGACTTTGATTCCTATTCTAGCGGCTAAACCGAACCCTTTACCTAGGGCAGCTTGAAGCGACTCCATTACGGAGGCCGCCCTCGACCGAAGGCGCCTTTCTTAATAGCTTTATGGATCTCGTCTTTGAGCGGTTCCAGAAAGATGTTGAAAACCCTGTCGACAACGCCGGTTAAGATCTCTTCTGTGGCTTTGATGCGTTCCTTCTCAACTTCAACCTGGGCGCCAGACTTCTCTTCCCACTCTTTCTTCTTCAGGTTCATCGTTTCTTTAATCTTCGCTTCCACCTGTTCAATGGTTAAGCCTTTTGGCATCTTAACGTCGTATCCCATCTTTTGCAGCAATTTCTGTGCCTTTTCAGTAGCTTCCTGACCGGCTGCAAGAATCTTTTCAGTTGTAAGTTCAACTAACTCCCCTGATTCTCCACTCTTTGCCTTCTCCAGTGCCGCAATCTGTTCCTTCAAAGGCTGGATTATTTCACTCATTTCACCGAGGAGTTTTTTCCTTTCATCTTCAGCTTTCCTCGCCTCCAAATCATCATGCATAGTCTGTACTGTCGTATTCAGAAACTCAAGTGCCTGACCAACATTCTTCTCCAGGCTCTCCATCTTATTCTGTAACCCCTCGATTTCCTTGGGAGGCGCGTTCAAGCCCTTCATCATTTTTTTAGTGTATGCCGTAGCCATCAAAGCCTGGTTAATACCCATAACCTTCCTAGCTACTGGACTAGCCGGATCACCCAACAACTCCACCAATCCAGTAGGACCCTCAGATTCGGATACCCCTTTAGTGGGGGTCTCCGCAAGAAAGCTCTGGATCTTCTTTTTCGCCTCCTCCGGTGAAACCTTCCATCTTTTACTATATTGTTCAATCATCTGGTCTTCACTCATGATGCAATCAACTCCAGTTTCACTTCAGTCACTTCCATAGCCAGCCACTTATCAAGGAGCCTATCCATCGTATCTGGGTCAACGTTTCCGCTGAAAAGGTACGTTTGAATCATCTTTTCGAGACGAAACTTCGGATCTAAACTCTTAAGCATCTTATTTACCCTAGATTCTAAAATGGTGCTATATGCCCTGGCTTCATCCCTTTCCTTCTCAACTTTCACGATCAAATCTGACTCGAAATATTCCAATGCCTTAAAAACAGTTTTTCCCGCCGACTCCAACGCCTCTCTGAGCCCCTCCTTCTTTAACGCGATCTTCCGAAAATCCTCCATGCTTAAACCCGATTTGCTTAGACTCGCTAAAAGCGTTCCCAAACCAATATTATAGAAAACATCCGTGAGTTCCCGGCTTCTGCTGATCTGCTGCTGGATCATGGTTTTAAATTCGTCAAGATACCCAGGTCCCTTCGTGGTTCCTGCAATGGCGTCGTGAACTGAAGCGGAAGACGTTGGCTTCTTTTTCCTCAAATGCGCTAATGACAATTTCCGTTTCATAATCTCAGTGGTGGCATAGCGTTCATCATACAGAATCCGTGTGATTTCACGATCATTCTTCTCCTCAGCCCGTAACTGTTCTATTCGCTCGTCTATTGGGAGTCTTTCCTGCTCTATTTTCTCTTCCCCTTCCTCTTCTTCGCCACCCAAAATTTTAACCTCTCTATTGGAGATATGTTTGTTCGTCTATTTTACCTTTGTCTTGTCTATTCAGGTCTATTTCAGCATTTCTATTCTATCTAAAATAGATCTAAACAGTCTATAATAGACCTAAACATACCTGAACAATAAATCTATGTAGACCCCTCCCCCTTCTGAGGCACGACCTATCCGATAGGTCTAAATAGAGAAAAAAGAAAGATTATAAATAAGGGGGTATATGGGACCCTACAGAGAGAGGTTGGTGAAAGTATTTGGCTCAAGAATTGAGTAACATTGCCCCTTGCTCAGTGTGCGAACACAACAAAGAAGATTACTGTATTTGGAATGGTAAAAAATGCGAAGACGTGTTTGTTTGCACATGGGCTCCTATGGCTCTAAAACTCTTCCAAAGCGCAGGTGGCTAGGTATGGGTCGAAGGATTACAGTGGAAGAAAAAATCAAGAAACTTAGAGAGAATCGCAATTTTATTATTAAGCAACAGGTGGAGGCATTCAGAAAACGCCTTACTGCAACATATAACGCGAAAATTGATGTCTTAGAAAAGTTTGGCTTAAAGGAAACACCAACTGAAAGAAAGAGGGTTGGCGGGAGAACCGTCGATCAAATGATGGAGAAGGCAAGAGAACGCTACGTCTTCTTCTGGACGAAGTTCTATGAACATATGGGGATGGACTCACAACAGGCGCGCGCACGTGCAGAGGAGACATATATAAAATACCGCCTGAAGTGGCAGGCAAGCATGACAGCGTGACTCCTCAATGGCACAATAAAAAAAGAAGAGGGTTGGGCGAAAGCCTACTCTTTCATTTTGGCTTCGTAGTTTCTAGCCCACTTGTCAACATCGACGCGGAATACACCGGCGTCGACGCCTGCGTTGTAGTTCTTTTTTCTTGTGGGACCGAAGGGTGTAAGCCCGTATCCGGTCTTCATCCTTGGCTTAGCTGCGTCATAGCTAGTCTTCATTGTGGCCTCTTTTCGGGTCATTTTGGCTTTGCCCGCTGCAACCATTTCAGCTAGGGTTCGCATATTTGATCACTGAACATCTGTTTTTTCCGGAGCCTTATAACTGTGTCTTCTATGTTGCGCACTATAATTGAGGGGGGGATAGGTGTCCTTTACTTCTGCTTCAAAATTTCTATGAGGAAATCCACATCTTTCTTAGTCTTCTTTCGTAGCAGCCGCGCCACCTTCACCGCATCTCTTACGTCTCTACTCTCCATGGCCTGCTGAACCCTCTCAGCGATGTAAAGGGCGAGAGATTCCGGTATGTTTTCTCGTTGCTTCAAGATGGTTACAACAACCTCATAGAACTCGTCCACAGTATAGTCTCTGAAGTGTAAACCACGCCAAAGAAACCGGCTTAGAAGTTCTTTCGGAATCTTTCTAAATTCATTCGCGCTAGCAAAGACCCATGTTGTAAGTTGGATATAGCGGTGGCGTCTATACTTGGTTTCTGCGACTATTCCCCTTTCCATGAGGCTGAGTAGAGCTGTTAGGTTCGATTGGTCGTCAACCTTATCCAACTCGTCTACAATCAAGTATGTCGGGCGATAATTGAAGAGAACCTCATAAATACCTGCTCTTGTGAGGGAACTTCCCAAGACGAAACGGCTGTGTGGCAGCCTAGATAATTCCTCAAGAAAAAGCGTTTTAGCGGATGCCACGGAACCATGCAAAAGGCAACTTACAGGTTTCTCAGCGATAAGGCTCCTTCTAAGTATTTCTTTTTTCTGTTCATGTCCTACAATTATGCTGAAAATGTCTTCTGGAAACTCTTCAGTTTTCTCTTCTTGGGCGAGGACACCCGCATAATCGTTTAAAGCCTTCTCTATAGCCTTCGGATCAAGGCTCCTGTAAATGGTACACTTGTTCGTTTTCAACGTTACTTTGAGGACCCTCTTGATAACAAGGCTGTTGAGGGTTCTGGGATCCCCGTGAACTTGGAACCACTCCCAACCATGATAGATATCGGTTGAGGGGTTGTTTCTTTCCCACTCTAAAACGTCACGTAAAAGCCGCTCCATGTTCCCTTCTGGATCGTGGCTGAGAAGGGTTAAAGCAGCTACGTAAACATCCTGAAAAGCTTGATTGCTCATAATTCTAAATTAGCACGATCCTACTTAAAATGTTCACCCCAAAAAAAGGGAAGGTTTTGCGTGGTTGCAGATGTCCTTGAAGTTTACGGTAATCCCGCAGATACTCAACGCCCTTAACCGTAGCCTCAAAGCACCCGCCATTCTTCCTTAACAGACCAAGAGCCTGCAGAAGACCCAGATAGCCTTTAAGCTGTTTATGGTTAAGGTTGCCCCGATACTGAATATGCGTAGGCTTCGCTCCATGCTTGGCAATCTTCAAAACGTCAGCCATAATATCTAAACTGCCTCTCCTCAATCACTCACCCCAAAAAAGATTAAGGAGCTCGGCTCCTTCTGAGGATTTTACGTCGACTCCATACTTCAGTATACAGTAGATCTCGAATCGCTACTCTTATGGCCTCTGCGCGGTTAGGGTAGTGGTCAGGAACTATACTGTCAAGATCTCGAATATTCTCCGGCGTGAGATGAAGCGTTATCATTTTCATATTGGTTTGTGAGATTCGTGGTCCGAATGATGATTTCATTGGTTCACCCCAGAAGAAGGCCACTCTTTTCCGATGTAGCAGCTCTTCACTTTTTTGTCTATCCGATGAACGACATAATAGTAGGGACCATGAGGGCATTTGGTGCAGTTAGGGTTTCCACATTTTATCATGCGAGGTTGTTTTGTGCCTAGCTTCCCACATTTAGGGCATGTGACTCGATTCGGATGGTTTTTGTTGTTCACTTCATTTCCCTCTTACGCAACACGGTTACGTAAGAACCTATATTTAAGCGTTGCGTAAGAACACCCCAAAAGAGATTGGATGTAGGCTGCCAGCGAAAAATCTCCATCAGGTTCGATTGGAGGCCCCACGTCAGCTGATTTTGTTTCTCCCATCTTCGTGGCATAAATGTAATACCGCAGAAAGTTTTTTCTTCGTTCTGCCAAATACCTGTCTAGTTCTGGTAGCCACCGGTCCATATCCGGCCCGTAATCACCAACCAATAACCGCAAGTGTTCCATGTTTTCCTCATGTGTTAAGGTGTCGTCGATCTCCTGATAGTCCAGTTCGTGTTCGTCACAATACTTTTTTAGTCTCCATAGTATCAGCGGATTCATTCTTGTTTTTCTCATCATTCACCCCAAAAAAGAGGAGGTTATGGCCATGTTTCTGAAGCCAGATACAACAGGAATGCAGCTGCTACAAAATCAGCGAATGCCATGCTTACCTGAAACAATTCCTTATTTGCGAAGGGGACATTCCAGATATGTAAGCCTGTCCATGAGGCTACTCCGCCGTAGATCTGGAGAAGAGCCAATACTACGTTGAGGATAGAAAGTTGCCAATTCTTTCCTACGAGTCCAGAGTGGATTGCAGAACCGACAATAACGATTCCGAGAACAGCATAAAGTATCTTTGATACCAATCCGATCCATGGTACTAATGCGGCGTAGAAGATGTAGCTTAGGCCCCACATGACCAACCAAGCTGCAGCAATATTTTTTATGTTCGTCATATTGTTCACCCCAAAAAAGGTTAGGAGGTGTTGTTATTATTGTTGTTGCTCTTGAGCCATTCGATGTAATCCTTCAACGAAAACTCCGGAACTTCCACGAACTTATCAAAGAACCGCTGCCACGCTCGAACCTGTTTTGGTGTTCCCCTGATTACTCCATGAAACTTTCCGTCGACTACACTGCCCTTCAGTGAGCCTCTGCCTGAGCAGATGATGCGAACATTTTTGCCGGGGACGTTGCCTATTCGTTTCATTGAGATTTTGATGTGAGTTATGTTTTTGTTGAAGAAAAGAAGATCCATGAATGCTTCGGCTAAATGCATTGCTGAGATTTGGACATTGATGGTTTTGGTTTTAGTTTTTGTTACGGTGGACATCTTTCACCCCAGACGGGATGCTTCAGGGGAAGATAGTTTGCCAGAAGAAAGGACGAAAGATGCCAAAACCTTATTCCTTCCAGACTAGCTATCTATGTCCCCAGCACCCCAAAAAAATAAGGAAGTTATTCGCTTTTAGCTTTTATGAATCGCTCCAAGAAAGGTAATTGTGGCGTTGGTTTCCAATAGAACTCTGTAATATCGGGTGGATCCCATCTGTTGCCGAGATCCCACATTTTACTCGAGGGCCCAGTCCTGTCAGGGTCCAATCGGAAAGTATTTGCACATATCAAGCTGAAGCAATGATTGCTCATGTGAGTCATGTTTACTAGGCAGGCTCGGTACATTGAAAGGTTGATGTCTATGCCCATTAATACAAGGTTTGCTTTGGGAAACATTATGCTGGCCTCGAGCAGAAATCTGCCGGTTCCAACACAAGGATCCAGTTGGGTACTCATCGGAAATTTCGTTGGTCGCACATGAAAAGCAGGGACACGATGATACAGGAGATATCGCATTTTGTAATTATTTGCAGATAAGTGGCAAATGGTTTGTGCTTCATGCTTTGTTTCTATGTCACCATAGTTTATTTGAATCATGAAGTCAACAATGGCTTTTGGTGTTAAGACAATTCCCTGTGAACCTGCCGGCATTTCTAAATCACAGTAGGCGTCGCCTAGGTAGTCCCAAGGCTGATGTTTGGCTGCCACATAATAGTGCCGAAACAGATCCAACCTGTCAATATGCTCGTAAAGTTTCTTGTGTTGTTTCAGGTCTAATCCATGGAAGGGCTTGCAGGACATGCTAGCTAATGTTAAATCAGCGTTGCGTAATAGCCACTGTGCTAAAAGCTCTACGAGTAATTCCCAGTTTCTTAAAGCAAAATGGTGTTCTTTGACGCTGATTTCCTTTAAAATGTTGTTCAGTATTGCTTTTGGTGGGCTCTTCGGATACTTTTGCACTTCGACTTTGCGCATTAGATGTCTAAGGTCTTCAGTCAATTTTCACCCCATACAGAAAAAAGGGGGGGATTAGTGTTCTTTGCCACATCCTGGCGTGGTGCATTCGGGTTTGGTGTAGTTGGTGTATTTCTCTAAGGAAAACCGTGGCTCAATCTTCAGGCCTGCATCCTTCATCAGTTTCTCAAGGAATTTATCGATTTTCTTTTGTCGCCTGTTCCTTTCTGCATCAGTTTTCTTATGGTCGACAGGATGCTCCTTAAATCCATACTCGTCTTCAACTTCTATGACTTCATTTTTGTATTCGGGAGAGAAGAAAGATATTTTGGTGCTGTGAGCGCTTGTGGAATAGAATTTCTCTTCAATATCGACACTAAAGTGGTCTGGATGTGTATAGGATCCGTCTGGATCATAAGAGAAGCTGAGATGTTTTGCGTAGAACTTGAAGTGGTATATTCCAGTGTTGACTTCGCTGAGGGCTCCCTGCTCATATTTCTGCCCCCATGGATGGTATGCTTTGATTAGGAGGTCCCCGCTTTCAAGTGCAGTTACGGCTTCGATGGCTAATACATGGGCAAGTTGCTGAAATATCTGCTTGAACTGTTCGAAAGTATATAGGCTTCTTGTTGTTGGCATAGTTTCACCCCAAAAAATGTGGGATTGCCAGCGAGTTCCTCAATCATTCCTGCTATCCAAGAGACTTCCGGGATCCCCCTGGTTGCTGTCCAGGTCTCGAGTACTGGAACAAGTTTGAATGCTGCCATGAACCTTTTATCAGTGAATTTGATTGCCCAGGCTAACCGGTCTTTGATGAATCTTATTGTGTCCGGCGAAGAGTTTCTATAGCAGCCTATTTTGTAGTCTTCAGCCTTGGGGCAATCAGGATAAGGGTCAGAATCTCCTGCTTCCGCGCAAAGGTAGCGGTGTTCTTCCATTTGATAGTTAATGCACCAGGGACCTCGAGTACCTAAATAGCGCTCTACACTCAGCTGCAGCTCTATCAGGCATTCTTCACAATTTATATAGTGGTAATACTCGAGTATTTCACCATAGAGACCCTCTATTTCGCCTCCAATTACTCGCAGCATACGTTTTTGCCATTGTATTGTTTTTACTTGGCGCCAAAGATATCTCAGGGCTTTGCTAGTTTCTGGCGGATCATCTGTTGCTGGCAATACAGTTGGCTTAATTTTCTCTAAAAGAGCTTGCATTGGCTTCGACATTCGACACCCCAAAGGATGCCCTGTCGCTGCAGGCATCCCTATGCCAACCCAAGTCCCTAAGACGGGGAGCCTTTTTTACAGCATAGGAGTCCGACAGAGCACCCCAAAAAAGGTTAGTTGCTGATTTTAGGAAGACTGGCAACGAAGAGTTTGCATTGATATTTTGGGTAACACCAATTACATTCCTCATCCCTTTCGGTCTTTGTACAGTGTTGAACAACAACACGCCTGCCATCAGCAAATTTGGCTGGAATAACAATCACACATTCTTCATGCATACTAGCACCCCAAAAAAAGGGAGAATTTAGGTGTGGCTTTTGACCAATGCTCTTATTACTCTATTTCACCCCAAAACAAGGATAGGGGGTTCATATCCTCCTCCCATGCGTTGCAGTCCTCTTCGGTTAGTACTCTCTCAGGATCTTTTATCTCGCGGAAAAATCGTTCTGGACATGATGAAGTTTGGGGGTAAAAATATTTGCAGTTGCTACAGCGCTTCTTTACCATACTTGTCACCCCAAAAAAGAGGGAGGAGTTTTTACTTACCTTTTGGATACACAAAAATATCATCCACCAAGACATCTTTGATGAAATGACCGTCTTTCGTGAACCGCACTTTCACAACGTGTTTTCCATCACAGATACGAACATCCTTCTCTTGGTCTATAATCACTTCTCGAGCATCCCGTAGCTGAGGATTAAAGACTATCCATAGATGTCTAGAATCTCGCATTTCTATTTTCATGGTTACACCCCAAAAAAGGGGGGATTATTCTGCTGTGATTTTGATGTGGATCCGCTTCGGGTAAGGCTTCGGTAACGTCCACTTCTGGACGTAGATTGTGCGTACTATCGGCGGCTTTCCATCAGCTACTTCTTCTTGGTATCTGACGGTGTTCTTGGTTTCTTTCTCTAGTTCAAAATCTGCCTCAACTTCCATTCAATCACCCCAAAAAAAGGTTTGTGCTACGAATTCTCTTGAGCAACCTCTGAACGTCTCTGGAGTATTTGTCCCAGCTGTAGCAGGTTATCAGCTAAAACACGGACTCTTGTACGTCTGGCAACGAGAACCTTGCTCTTCGGTTTCTGCAGCAGAGATTTCTCTAGCGTCGTTTGTTCGCTGTATAAGTCAAGTAGCACCATATCTATCTCGGCAATACCTGTGTAAGACATCTTTGCACCCCAAAAGGTGTTCTGGGGATGGTAACTCCCATGTTGAACTCCGCAACAACTCTATAACGACTTTTATGAGAACCATCCACGAACTTGGACGGTAACTCCTATGTTGTTTTTCACCCCAAAAAAGAGAGGGAACCTAGAAAGCTAGGTTTTCGAGTCTGAAACTCTTTCGCGCGTCTGGAATCGGTATTCCTCTTTTGCGAAGTCTCCATACAAGGTTTTCAACGGTGTGGACGTCTATGTTGAGGGTTTCCGCAATTTCTCCGTTTTTAAGCTCTAAGTGGAATCTGAGAACTAACACTTTTTCAGCTAGGCTTCTGCATTTGCGAAGTATATCCTTGATCATGAAGCTTTTGTCTTTTTCGATTTGTTCATGGCTCTCTAGAACTTCTATTTGACCTGTTTCTAGTTCGGAACCGTTCTTAGATATGTAGTTAAAGCGCGCTAATCGCACTACGTCATTCATGTCTATTCCGAAAATCTTACCGTATTGCCTAACTTTGTATTGGCTTAACGGAACCTGAAAGAATACCTTGGTGTCACATTTCCCTACTAAGTCTCTGTCGATGTCGTGCATAACTAACACGACTTTAACATCGTATTTCCGTAGGTTCTCTAAGAGTAGATAAATGATTTTTTTGGCTTTATTTACACTGATCTGTAGAACCTCAGACAATCGGTTTAAAGTGAAATTCATGTCTTCGATCACTAATAGACCCTTCTTTTGCATAAGAAGCAGCCTTTTACCGATTACGTTTAAGGCGCCTTTCAGTTCATTAGGTGTTATATACGTCACATTGTCTTCGAGCATAAAGTCTCCATACTGTCGATTAGGATCGCAGACATAGAGCTGGTCCCATTCGAGGCTGTTCAATAGAGTTTTCACAAAGGTTGTTTTACCGGTTCCACTATTCCCAACTACCGCTAGGTAATTGAATATCATCGGACACATACTATCACCCCAAAAAAGGAGGAGGGAGAATTAATCTTCTAGCACTTGATCTATCTTTGGTGTCTCTTCACCTGACTTTAACATTGCAATGGCTTTACTTCGTGCTTCATCCCTGTCTTTTGCTTCAACTACAAAACTCTGCAAATCAATAATATATTCAGGCATTCATTCACCCCAAAAAAAGGAGGTTAGATGGCGTTTTTCTTCAGTAACTTGTCTATGTGTTTGATGTGTTGTTGTGCCTCAGCGTAAGGGTTTTGTCCTGAGAAGCA
>JAUXAH010000237.1 GCA_030614945.1 Phycisphaerae bacterium | reverse complement strand
GGGCGTGGAGTCGGTAACGATACGCATAATCTTTTTTCTGACGCTTTTTTCGGGCTCGAATATCTCGATGGTATTTCCATAGCTTTTGCTCATTTTTCGGCCATCGGTGCCGGGGACAACAGCGACCTGCTCGATGATGTGCTCGGCAGGTAAAGTAAAGACCTCGCCATAGGCGTTGTTGAACCGGGCTGCGATATCACGAGTAACCTCAATGTGCTGTTTCTGGTCGGCGCCGACGGGGACAAGGTCGCTTTTGTAAATAAGGATGTCGGCGGCCTGAAGAACAGGGTATGCGAACAGGCCGTGATTGGGACTGATGCCCTGAGCGACTTTTTCCTTGTAGCTTGTGCAGCGCTGCAAAAGGCCCATCGGGGTTACGCAGGAAAGGAGCCAGGTAAGTTCGGTAACTTCGGGCACATCGGATTGGCGCCAGAAGACGGTTTTTTCGGTATCGAGTCCCAGGGCGATATAATCCATTGTAACGTCAAGGGTATGCTGAGCAACATCGGCCGGTGAGGGGTTACTGGTAAGGGCGTGAAAGTCGGCGATGAAGTAAAAGCAATCGTGCTCGGCCTGGAGCTGGAGGTGCTGGCGCATTGCGCCGAAAAAGTTGCCTATATGAAGTCGGCCGGATGGTTGTATGCCTGAAAGAACCCTCAAAATTAAGCTCCTGATATCAAAAATACGAAAATACTATGGAAACTTTGCGCAAAAGTAACTGTATTAGAGGCAAATGTCAAGGACTTTGCACTTAGCTCGATACTCGTTACTCGATTCTCGATATTCGACGGGCATCGAGGGTCGAGAACGAATCGTCGCTCTTTCTGCGCACCGCAAGCGAACGAAGATAAGGTTTGGGAACCTCTGAAGAACCGGCTCTATATAACTTACTTCCTGCCGAGGGACCTCATATACTTCTTTGACTTGCGAAGTCCCATTCTGGACGCCTTCTTTTTTACAGTATCGGTTTTACGTCCGAGCTCCGCAGCTATTTTAGAAGTGGGGTTGGTCGGGAAAAGTTTTCTGAGCAGGTTGACTTCGGCTTTTGTCCAGAGGCTTTTAGCGGCTCTTTTTCTTTTCGGGGCTTTTTTCTTCTTTGCGACCTTTTTCTTCTTCGCAACTTTCTTTTTCTTTGCCATTTTGCTGCTTCCTTTCGTTAAATGGTACGTGGTTAAATTTGTCCCTCTATTTTGGCATTGCAGCCACTTGAATTATAATCTATGGATGGTATTCTGCAGTGTCAAGGTTTTTTAATAATTTTAGAACATAAAAGGTATGAGTTAGTTTGCTGCCAAGCCGGTGGTTCCGGGCGAAAGCTTAATTTGCCCAAGCGCTTTACAGGGAGAAGTTTTGGGGTATACTTAATTGTTGCTATGGTAGAGATTGGTGAAAATTCGGTTGGTCTCGTCAAGACAAAAACGATACGTATAGTCGAGCAGGACAAGCCGCTGGAGCTGGAGTGCGGCAAGAAATTAGCTCCGATTGATGTGGCCTACGAGACGTACGGGGAGCGAAACCGCGCCGAGGACAACGCTGTTTTGATTTGCCACGCTCTTAGCGGTAATGCTCACGTCGCCGGCGTAAACAGTCCTGATGACAGGAAGCCCGGCTGGTGGGATGTTATGGTCGGGCCCGGTAAAGGAATTGACACAAACAAGTATTTTGTTATTTGCTCAAATTTTCTCGGCGGCTGCAGCGGGACGACGGGGCCATCCTCGATTAATCCGGCGACACAAAAGCCATACGGTCTGGACTTTCCGATTATAACTATCGGGGATATGGTTAAGGTCCAAAAACTGCTGCTCGATAAGCTCGGGGTTAAAAAGCTTCTGGCGGTAATTGGGGGCTCGATAGGTGGGATGCAGGTTCTGCAGTGGGCGATTGAGTATCCCGACTTTGTCAAAGCTGCGATACCGGTTGCCGCAACGACCCATCTTGGTGCTCAGTCGATTGCATTTGATGCGGTAGGTAGAAATGCGATATTGGGAGATGCAAATTTCGCCAGCGGCCAATACAAGAGTGAACAAGGCCCGGACAGGGGCCTGGCAATTGCCCGAATGATTGGGCATATAACGTATCTTTCGGAACAGGGTATGCGTGAAAAGTTCGGCCGACAACTACGAAGCGCCGACCAATATAGTTACGATTTCAACTCCGAGTTTGCCGTTGAGACATACCTGGATTATCAAGGGCAAAGCTTCGTGGAAAGATTCGACGCCAATAGTTACCTTTACATAACCAAGGCGGCGGACTATTTCGACATGGAAAAGGACTACGGGACGTTAGCCAAGGCCTTTGCGAATGTCGAATCGAGATTCCTTGTAGTTAGTTTTGCAAGCGACTGGCTTTATACGCCGGCCCAGTCCAGAGCGATTGTCGACTCGCTGGCAACAAACAGAAAGGACGTAACGTACTGTGACATTGCATCTCCGTACGGTCACGACGCTTTTCTACTGGAGACGGAGCTATTAGGCAGATTTATCTGTTGCTTTTTGCAGGCTACCTACAGACCGGAGGGGGAGCAGCAGCCGTGTTCGTGTTACGCACGGAGTATGCGCCAGCTCGGCAAGTTCGAGCAGGCCCACAGGACGCGTGTGGATTACGAGTTGATACAATCTTTTATTGAGCCGAACACGACTGTGCTGGATGTCGGCTGCGGTGACGGTGAGCTGCTGACAAATCTGATCAAGGACAAGAACATCAAAGGTGAAGGTATCGAGCTTAACCAGGAGCTTGTGCTTGATTGTGTATGTCGCGGCCTGCCCGTAATCCAGCAGGATATCGAACAAGGGCTTGGATATTATGGTGATAAGAGCCTGGATTACGTGATACTGTCACAAACGGTGCAGACAGTGAAAAATCCTGAAAAGGTTTTTACCGAATTGCTGCGAATCGGCAAAAAAGTGATTGTAAGCTTTCCCAACTTTGCCCACTGGCGGTGCAGAGCCCAGCTATTCTTCTCCGGCACAGCTCCTGTAACCAAACAACTGCCTTTCGAGTGGCACAACTCGCCGAACATACACTTTCTGTCACTGAAGGACTTCGATGAGTTCTGCAAGAAGCTGGGGGTCAAAGTAGAAAAGAAGATTCCGCTGGTTAAGAGGCGTATTAGCCCTGTAAGATTCGCACCTAATCTGTTTGCCGAGCAGGTAATCTACGTAACGAGCAAATGAGTTTATTGTTCATAGTTCATTGTTCATAGTCTATGAACTACGAACTCATAACTACGAACAAATTTACCAGGAGAATAAAAATGAAGCAAGTTGAACGTATAGGTGTGTCACTGGATAAGAAGCTGCTTTCGATGTTCGATAAGCTTATTTCCAAACAGGGTTATGAGAACCGCTCCGAGGCCATACGCGATTTGATACGCCGGCAGCTAAGCAGCGAGCGGCTGAGCAATCCAAAAGCCAAGGCAGTCGCCGCTGTATTTCTCGTTTACGACCATCATTCGACAAAGCTAACGGAAAAGTTAATTGGCCTGCAACATTCGCATCTTCTACAGACGATTTCCTCTATGCATATCCACCTGGATGAGCACGATTGCCTGGAGGTAATTGTGCTTCGGGGATGTGTCGGCGAAATCAATAAGATGGCAGAAAATATATTGAGCATAAAGGGGGTCAAGCTCGGACGGAGCAGCCTTATCGCAACAGAGCAGGAGTGATATCGTGGTTCGTGATTTGCGGGCCCCCGCTTTGCGGGAACCCAATCGTGTATCGAACCACGAATAAAACTTGACAAGCGGCAGGGCTGGCAGTTCTAATATAGCCGGTTGGGGGGGCAAACGCAATAGATGGCGTTTGAGGCCCCGGGCGATTAGCTCAGCTGGTTAGAGCGCACGGATCACACCCGTGAGGTCACAGGTTCGAGTCCTGTATCGCCCAATAAAAATCGTATCTCGCGAATAGTAAATCGAACTATGAGACACGAGATGCATATCCCGCTGACCAGAATCCAGAAGCTCATCGGCGAAAGGATGTTAAAATCCAAGCTGAGCAAGCCCTGTTTTTACATCGAGTCAAAAGCAAACGTAACCGAACTGATGAGTCTACGGCCCAGGCTAAGCAAATCATTGGGTGT
>JAUXAH010000629.1 GCA_030614945.1 Phycisphaerae bacterium | reverse complement strand
CAACCCCAAGAGCGTTCCGGCCTTCGTTTACGCGGTCAATCGGAAGATTCCAAAGCTTATTGAGAATGTGCGGGGCCACTATGCCAGCCGCCTTGTCAAACTGTTTCCGGTCACAGAGGAGGCGAAGGCTGAGGCCAAAGAAACCGAACAACTCCAAAGCCAGGTCGCCACGTTGCAGCGGAATCTGGAGGAAGCGGTGGGCGAGAGGAATAGGTTTTTAGAAGTTTTGAAATCGCGCAATGAGGCGTTAAACGAGGCAAGAAAACAGTTGAGGGGACTTCAAGCCACACCCAAAATTAAAACGGCCCCTCCTCTTGTTGAAAATATCGGCCAACCAGAACAGGAATCTGTAATACCTGTCGATGTGACGCTGAGGCGCAAGCTAGCTGACTTCAAGGTCGAGGTCGACCGCGAGGTTCTGACCGTTGACGAGTCGTCCTGGGAGGGC
Organism: Phycisphaerae bacterium; assembly: GCA_030614945.1. The sequence goes on along the minus strand of JAUXAH010000629.1, from coordinate 864 downwards.
AAGATCCTCGCGCGAGGCTTGGACGGTTTCTTCAACGAACCTCAAGGCGCTGGCAAAATCATGGGCGAACTTGTCCGACGCTATGGTGTGAGCGACAGCGGCGGGAACAGGACAACTGTGAATAACCGTCTCACGATGTTGGTCAGCAAGGGCATCCTCGACAGACGGCAAGAAGGCAAGCAGTGGGCTTACTCCGCCACGCCCGAGTTCAGAGATAGGGTCAAGGGCGCAAGGGAGGCTGGATAAATGGCTGGGCTAAGATACCCGCTAACGTACCAGTGTAAGCGTTGTGGGGAGGTTTACGATGGCCTGCGCAGAAGCAAGACTCACGTTAAAGCAGAACACGGCATAGCTTGGAAACGCACACGGAAAGAGCTGAGAGTAATGGGGATACACGAGCCGTTGCCAGACCTTGGATTGCTACCATCTGAACGGAAAAAAGTAGAAAGGGTGCGGAGGAAGCGACATAAGCGGCGTCCATTCAAAGACAGGGTTTTTGCGATGGGGCGGTCTTTTGCTCTTTCTAAAGAGTACCGACACGAAAAAATCAAGAGAAAGAATCTTTTGTTAATGCGTAAACTGTTTAAAACTCATCAAACTGGTGAATCCGCTTATAAAGGGTATTTAACTGATTCACCCGATTTGGGCCTCAAAATTTCCAAAAAAAGCGGGGTGACATGATTGGACGAGAAGAACATCAGGGAGATCGCTAGGGGGCACGGTTGGCCCGAAAATGAATTTCTAAGTGATGTCAAACGGCTCGCCAAGAGTTACGGCTACACCGAGGAGGGCGCACTAGCTGAATCTCAACGCGTTTTTACCCGCAAGTTCGGCACGAAACCCAAACCCGTCGACCCCCAGACC
>JAUXAH010000549.1 GCA_030614945.1 Phycisphaerae bacterium | reverse complement strand
CGATGTGACGCTGAGGCGCAAGCTAGCTGACTTCAAGGTCGAGGTCGACCGCGAGGTTCTGACCGTTGACGAGTCATCTTGGGAGGGCAAGATCCTCGCACGAGGCTTGGATGGTTTCTTCAACGAACCTCAAGGCGCTGGCAAAATCATGGGCGAACTTGTCCGACGCTATGGTGCGAGCGACAGCGGTGGGAACAGGACAACTGTGAATAACCGTCTCACGATGTTGGTCAGCAAGGGCATCCTCGACCGAAAGCAGGAGGGCAAGCAGTGGGTCTATGTCGCATCGGAGAGCTTCAAAGAAAGGGTTCGTGTGATCAAATGAAGCAACACTCACTAGCAACATACCAGCACGCTACTGATCTCTTGAAGCGAGGAGCTAAACCAGCTCAAGTGGCTAGTGTATTCGGTCTACCGATTCAGACAGTTTGCGACTGGCGGGATGGGTCAATCCCTTGGCACGCAAGAGTTTCTCTCGAACCGAATTCAGATTTGGCGTATCTTTTAGGTGCCTTATTGGGGGATGGGACAACTTTCGAGGTGACGACAGGGAAAGCAATACAGCTACTTGTCAAAGACTATGAATTTGTGAGGGCCTTTGCTTACGCTGCTAGTAGAATCTTCCAAAGGCCCGTAAGCATACGGTACAACAAGTCGCACATGATGCCATTTTGTAGAATCCAATCAACGACTTTCTGCGATTGGTTCAGTAAGCGGTCATTAGAAGAGATAGGGAAACTAGTGCGAGGGCATGAGTCTGACTTTCTCCGGGGGTTATTCGATTCGGATGGTTCTGCAGCAGTTTGGTGGGATGACCATTACATCAAGCAGAAGGTTGCGTTCTACACATCTGACCATTCCTTCGCGCTGTTTATCGCCAAAATGCTCAAAGGGCTCGGTTTTTTGCCAAAGGTTCGGTCATTCAATAGGATAGGGCGAAAAGTAATCAATGGTGTCACCCGAAGGATAGAGCATCATGTGATTATAGAACGTAAGTTTGATTTCGAAAGATTCGGGCGCGAGATAGGCTCCACCATCCCACGGAAACTCCATGCTTGGCAGATGTACTCCGCCACGCCCGAGTTCAGAGATAGAGTGGAGCGGGTGAAATAGATGGGGTATGAATGTAAGCGTTGCGGAGCGTATTATGAGAGTCAATTGAAGGGGAGATGCCACGTCTATCTCGAACACGGCATATCTTGGAGAAAGGCATCAAAATGGCTAAAATGGAGAGAAACCCGTACAAAACACCCCACCCCAAATTTGAAAATTCCGCGAAACTTGCATAAACGCCGTCAAATCGGGAATTTTGCTTATAAAGGGTATTTAAGGATTTGCCCGATTTGGAGCCTCAAAATCCCCAAAAAAAGCGGGGTGATGTGATTGGACGAGGCTAATGCCAGGGAGATTGCTCGCGGGCACGGCTGGCCCGAAAATGAATTTCTAAGTGATGTCAAACGGCTCGCCAAGAGTTACGGCTACACCGAGGAGGGCGCACTAGCTGAATCTCAACGCGTTTTTACCCGCAAGTTCGGCACGAAACCCAAACCCGTCGACCCCCAGACC
>JAUXAH010000689.1 GCA_030614945.1 Phycisphaerae bacterium | reverse complement strand
CATTTTCCACGGACGAGCTGGTCGTGGTTCACCTCGCGTTGGACCACATGCAGAAGCCCTCAAGCGGATCGCGGCCGGTGCGCGAGATCGCACAGCATTTGGTCAAACGCATCGAGGCCGAGGTGGGGGTGAGGCCGTGATGAGCAAGGACAAGATTAGGGCTGAAAGAGACGCTTGGGTTAAAAGAGCATACGAATCGAGTCGAGAAAGAAATGGTTTGGACGCTTGGTGTGCTGGCTACATAGCGGCGGCGTTAACTGAAGTGCTCGGCGAGGAGGCGAGGTGATGGATAAACTGGAGATCGCGGTGGAGAAAATCAACGCGATTCACATGCACGGATTCGGCCTAGGGCTGACTGACGAGGAAATGGGACTGCTGGATAGTGACGAAGTGGAAGTCATCGGCCAAGCGAGGTACGGCAGGATTTTCGGGATCAAGCGAAGCGAGGGGTGAGGCGGTGACAATGAACTTTTTCCTCGTTGTGGCGGTTCTGCTCGGCATTTCGATTGTGGGATTTAACACCGTTGCGTTTTACCGATGGCGGAAGCGGTCGAACCCAGAACGGTGGTTGAGGCAGTTTGCGGTCGCGAAGCTTACGGTGGTTCTGTCCGTGCTGTTCGCGCTGCTCTTGGTGCTGGGTGTGGTGGGGTGAAACCGTGAGGATCGGGAAAAAAGAATTGGCTGCCGGTACAGCGATTGCCATCACGGTAGTGATTCTGGCAGTAATACTCCAGCTGGGGTGAAACCATGAGGAGCGAGGAATGGATTAGAAAAATGGTAAGCGAGCTGGAGGACTTTCTTAAAAATTTTCAGGGCGACAGGAAAGTGGTGGCGTTTCGTAATGCAGCATTTGAAGTTGATATTCTACTTGCAGTGCTCGGCGAGGAGGGGGGCTGAGGTCTATGGGAATCAGAAAGGGATACTTGATTTCATGCGATGGGTGTCCTAGGGGCTCCTTTTTCCATGCTAAGAATAAACAGGTGGCTCTAAAACAGGCTCGGTCTATCAGATGGAGCATTGGAAATCAAGTGTTATGTCCATCATGCAAGGAGAAGCGAGGCAAGGAGGGCTGAGGTCGATGGCGTTTGATATTG
>JAUXAH010000650.1 GCA_030614945.1 Phycisphaerae bacterium | reverse complement strand
CCGTAACTTTACCTTTCGGGTCGATGGACACTAACCGCCGTCCGCCTCCTTCACAGGCCAGCAGGTTGCCCTTCTTATCAAAGTAAAGCCCGTTTGACCCACCTGAATTCGCACGAAACGTTGACAGTTTACCGTCCAGCGACCACTTATGAATTCGATTATTGGGTATATCCGTAAAGAAGATATTCCCCTTAGCGTCAGCCGCCGGCCCTTCTGTAAACCTAAAACCGCCGGCAAGTTTTTTCATCTTCGCCCCACGTGCAACAATGCCTGGTTTTTCAGCAGCGCTTGTCGGTGTTATCGCTACCAGCTCGATGCCGAGGGCGCGTCCTAAATTGCGGGAATATTGCTTGTCTTTCGGATTGTTCCAGTGCTCGTGAACACCAAGACTCGCAAGTCTTTTCACGTTGCCGGAATGGTCGGGGTCGTAAAATGTCCCCGAAGGCGGATTGTTCGCCAGTGCCGCCTCCTGCAGATAATCATCAACTCCGCTCCTGCGGGAAGGGTCCTCATATTCGGCATAAAGAAAATCGAAGCCGACCGAGTCAATTGCCACCGGGTCCTGCGAGGCCAGAAGACTTGAAGTCCAATCCCTATTAAAAGGATACGACTTCCATCTTCTCGGCCCTCTATTCATATCGGTGGGGTGTATACCACAGTACAATCCATCAATCAAATACAGCACGGTCTTGCCGCCGATGTGCGAATGCCCCATCAGGTCCACCAGAGCGCGATAAACTCCCACTTTCTGGGCGAAGGCGCTTTTATGCATATTGTAATAGCCCTTCTGTGCCGGCCACCTTATCAGTGAGCCGTAATGGTTCTTTGCACAGAGAGTCACGCCGGCACCAATGTGCGCCTTGAGGTTCGCAAAGTTGATTAAGTAATCGGCCTCGGCAAAGGACACAGGGACATAGTCCTGCTTGCATCCTTTCGGATTACAGCTCCAGTGAAATGGAACTGAAGATTGCTTCATACGGATTCGACCGAACTTTCCTGTATGGTCCAGATACCCTACATTCGGAAACTCTTTATGGAAGATGTTGTAGTACTCATTAGCGAAATACGCCAGACTGTCACCAATCGCAATGTCGGCTTCTTTCACGCCAACTGTGTTTACGAGTTGCCGCAGCAGGGCTATAATCATTTGCGGTGACGTATTCATATAATCCCTTTTGCTTTCTAAGTTGTAATTTTCCGCCTTAACCCCTCCATGAGTCCAGATAAAGCCCAC
>JAUXAH010000644.1 GCA_030614945.1 Phycisphaerae bacterium | reverse complement strand
CCGTGCGCGCTCCCGCGCCCGCGCGCGCGCGCGACCCCGGCGCCGCTCGTCGCGCGCGCGCGCGCACAGCAGGCCCGCTTCTCAGGCTTCGGTGCCGCGTTGGTGCCTCTCGCGCGCTTCCCGGTCTGTACGACGTACGATGGGCGCGAGTACGACGTACGATGGAGGTGTGTACGACGCACGATAGGTGTGTGTACGACGTACGATAGGTGTGTGTACGACGCACGATAGGTGTGTGTACGACGTACGATAGGTGTGTGTACGACGTACGATGGACGTTAGTGCTGTGTACGATGGACGTTAGCGCGGTGTACGATGGACGCCTAATTATAATGTTTGCAGAGTGTCTATAACGTCTGTCAGAATGTCTGAAACGCGTGAGTTTTCAACAGTCGAGGCAGTCCCTGCTGCGGGCGACGTGAAAACTCTCGAAAACCCCGGGGTTTCTCTACACGTTTTGAACATCGGCAGCGCGTTCCGGTGCCGGGGGAGGGGGGAAGGTGTAGGAGGGGTGCTCGAGTTATCAACATTTGAACACTGGCGACTATTACTACTGGATCTAGAAAGCTAGTGTATACCGTAAAGCGCCCGAATGTTCAAAACGTGGATCGGAGGTAGGCCGTGGCGGTCATCAACAACGGTCCGCTCACCAACGGTATCCGGGGGAAGGTGGGGGACGTGATTTTCCAGATGGTCAACGGGATTCAGATCGTGCGGGCCATGCCCGCTTCGATTCAGGATCCGAATACGCCGTTGCAGCAGATTCAGCGGGCGGCGTTTGCGCAAGCCATCCAGGAGTGGCGGGAATTGAACGTTGAAGAGAGGGCCCTGTGGGATTTCCAGGCCTGGCTTCGTGGGAGCAAGGTCACGCACCGGGCCGCGCGCCGTGTGGACGGGACGCCCAAGCCGACGAACGGGACACTCTTCACGGGTCACAACAGCGCAGTCGTGCAGAAGAGCCGGGAGGCCGATTACAGGCGCAAGCACGGTGACGACAGCCCGACGCCGATAGGCCTGCAGGACCCGCCGCCCTTCGCGAAGACGCGGAACCTGCCGCCGGCGCACGTGGCTGTTGTGCTGGCGATCGGGTCGGAGGGGGCGATGTGGAACCCGGCCGTGGGTAAGCCGAATTTGGATGGGCTGTGGTGGTACTACAACGAGGTGACGGCGAGGACGGCGGATAGTCGGGCCCGGGCCTGGGTGCAGCCGCCGTACCCAATTCACTCGCAAAGGATCACGATCGAC
>JAUXAH010000173.1 GCA_030614945.1 Phycisphaerae bacterium | reverse complement strand
CTTTAACAACTCCGGCTTTTGTGAGACAGCGTTTCATTTAGAGAATATACTGCAAACCTATTAAAATCTCTACTGCCTCACCAAAACCAAGACACTATAAGAAAGAAGAAAAGAACAAACACATCTTATTACACTGATAATTATAACCCCCAAGCTGAGTTTTGCAAGCATTTTTTTGAATTTTTTTGAATTTTTTTGAAATTTTTTTAATTTACCCGCTCATTTCCCCGTTTTTGGCCTTTCAGGGCCGATATTGGCCTCAGGGGGGCGGGGCGGCGACAGGGATAATTTTAACAAAAAGAAGGCCTCCAACGAACAGAAATTTGGCTTGCCGACCTCGGTAAGCTCTATTCGCCTGACTTTGCCGGTTCTTGTTCGGCTGATTTACCCCTTACAGGTGCGACACAATAAATGTAAATAAGTGGTTTAGTGCCGGTATTTTTGACGTCGTGTACGGTATGCGGCGGTATGTAGGATATTTTCCCTTCGCCGACCTGGAGACGGTCTTCTTGGCCGATTAGCAGCAGCCCCCGGCCGGAAAGGAAGACAAGCACTTCCTCATTTTGGTCGGTGCTGTGCCGGCCACAGGTCCGGCCTGGGTGCACATATACTCTGCCCGAGCGCATTCCACAGGTTTGCGGGTGACCCTCTAAAAGCTCCTGATATTCGGCGCTCTTGTTCAAATCTATTATGAGAACTTTTCCTGAAGACATCTTAAAACCTCCCTGAAGCCGGTATTTTTGTTGTCAAATGAACGTATTTAAAAAATTTATCATTTTCTGTCAATTATTTTCTTGACGCGGTAGCACGAATTTTGTATTTTTATGCGCCGTATGCAATTTCGTTTTTGAACAGATAAGGAGTAAATGTGAGTAAAATAAGGATTTTTGTAGGTGTGGTGCTTTTGTTGAGTGCGGCGAATCTTTCAGGAGCGGACAATGCCAAATCCGAACAGATAGATTACGCCGGTAATATCTGGGAGCAGGAGACACTGACAAATGGATTCTTTGGTCTCGGCGACAGTCTTGCCGAGAGCGGTATAGAAGTGGGATTAGGCGTTACGCAGATTTATCAGCAAAATGTTCGCGGCGGCATCAGCAAGCACCGCCGGGCAGGTCGATATTCGGGCAGCTATGATTTGGAGCTTTCGGCGGACCTTGGAAAGCTGCTGGGTATCGAAGGCGGCAGCTTGTATATGCTCACCGAGGGAAAATGGTCGAAATCCGGCGGAATTGATACACCGTCGGTAGGCAGTGCATTCGGCGTAAACGGTGATGGTGCACCCAGACGCTCGATGGACGTTACCGAACTGTGGTATGAGCAGGTTATGTTCGATGATACCTTCCATCTGCGGATTGGTAAGATGGATTTGACCGGCGGATTCGAATGTCACGGCTGCCCGGTAGCATTTGATTGCAGCAGCTACGCCAATGATGAGACCACCCAGTTCCTTAACGGCGCCCTGATTAACAACCCGACTATTCCATTTCCAGACTACGGCCTGGGCATAGCTGTTCACTACAACCCCACCAGGTTCTGGTACGTGTCGGCGGCGGTAGCGGATGCTCAGGCCGATGTAAGGGAGACCGGATTTAGAACCACATTCCACGACGAAGACTATTTCTTATACATTTTCGAGACGGGCATTGTTCCGCAATTTGATTCTGCAAACGGCCCGCTGCAGGGGGCATATCGTGCAGGTCTGTGGTATGACCCTCAGCCGAAGGCCAATACGGACTATGCGGGCGCCGACAAAAGTTACCGCGATGATGTCGGCTTTTATCTTAGCTGCGACCAGATGCTGGTTAAGGAGAATGCTGATGCTGAGGACAGCCAGGGGCTTGGTGTGTTCTTCAGGTACGGCTACGCAAACAGCGAGAGGAACGATATTGCTGATTTCTGGAGTGTTGGTTTTCAGTATCAGGGCCTTGTAGAAAGTCGTGACGATGATGTGCTCGGCGTCGGTTTTGCCCAGGGCATCTTCAGCGACAAGGCATCTGCAACCTATACGGATGATTATGAAAATGCTCTTGAACTTTATTACAGTGTGCAGCTAACGCCCTGGCTGAGTATCAGTCCGAGTGTTCAGTACATTGGCAACCCCGGTGGTGACAAAACCGTCAGCGATGCCGTTGTATTAGGCGTGCGAGCACAAATGACTTTTTAAGCGTCAGGTTTTATATGGTGAGAACGAAAAAGCAAAAAGGTTAATCAAAAAAAGATAACAGGAGAATTTTATTATGCATATGCAAAATGAACTACTCTCGGTCCCGGTGGCTGCCGGGACGCTGGCGATAGCAGCCGCCGGCCTGGGCTTTATCTGTAGAAAACTCAGGCAGATTATTACGTCCGATCAGCTCGCCTTGATGGGCGTTTTGGGGGCCTTTATCTTTGCCGCACAAATGGTAAACATACGCCTGCCTGCGATGCCCGGAACAAGCGGCCATATGGTCGGAGCGGTACTATTGGCTATCATATTAGGCCCCCACGCCGGCGCAATAGTCATATCCTCGGTGGTGATTATTCAGTGCCTTATCTTCCAGGATGGCGGGCTGCTGGCCCTTGGATGTAATATTATCAATATGGCCCTTGTGCCCAGTTACCTCGGTTACTTTTTGTATAAGACTGCTACGGCGGGGCCATTCAGCAGTTTGCGGGTATACATTGGGGCTGTCCTGGCCTGCGTGATTGCCATGCAAGTGTCAGCGGCCCTGGTTCCGATACAGGCGGCGCTGTCGGGTGTATTGGCGGTTCCGTTCTCGACTTTCCTGATAACAATGCTCGGTGTCCATCTTCTAATCGGCCTCGTCGAGGGCTTGATTACTGTGGCGGTATTAGGATACATCCAACAGGTCAGACCCGATATTGTTGTGGATTCTCTGCCGGGTAAAGTTAGATTAAGCAGAAAAGCAGTGCTAATAACGTTAGTGATTTTTACTCTTGTTATTGGCGGAGGACTTTCTTTGCTGGCTTCGGATATGCCCGACGGCCTGGAGTGGAGCTATGCCGAGAGACCTGACCAGCCGGATTTTGAAGCTGCCGTATCCAATGACAGTGCGGCAATTGCAGCGGTGGATGATTTCCAGGCCAGGTATGCTCCGCTGCCTGATTATTCTCGAAGAAGCTCGGCAATCGGTGAAACAGGCGAAGCCCAGGCAGATATATCAGCCGGCTGGACCAGCTTTGCGGGGGTGGTCGGCTCAGTTGTAACAATGGGCGCTATCTGGCTGGCAGCGTGGATTTTGAGAAAAAAGCAGACATCAAAAGCATAAGGCGTATCTCGTGAATCGTGGAGCGTATCTCGAACGAGATACGAGAAGCGAGATACCAGATACGAGATACGAAATGCACCACGCATATATAGACAAATTTGCTTATCAGGACTCGCCCATACATCGGCTTGACAGCAGGGTAAAGTTTATAGTTGTGCTTGTTTTTACCGCTGTGGTTATTTCTCTGCCCCGCACCTCGCTCTCTATCGTGGTCTGTTACGCTGTTGGGCCGTTTACAATTCTGGTATTAGGCGGAATTCCGCTAAGATTTGCATTCAAACATATACTGCTCGTTAGCCCATTTGTTTTGGTTTTGGCCCTGAGTTGTCCGCTGTATGACAGGACCCTTGATACCGTTGCTTTTGGACCATTTAATTGGCAGACATCGGTTGGCTGGATGCGATGCTTTACTATTCTCGGAAAGTTTGTTGTTACAATGTTAGCTCTAATAGGGCTGGTGTCCACCACTCGGTTTAACGATTTACTTGCGGGCCTGCAACGGTTGGGAGTGCCCAAGCTACTGGTTATTCAGCTTGGTTTTTTATACCGCTATATATTTGTTCTTATCGACAGGGCCCACCATATATTGCGAGCAAGGGCAGGAAGAAAGCTAAGAAGTCTTGGGTTCAAGACGGAGCTGAGAACCGCATCCGCTATGCTTGGTTCTCTGTTTATCCGCAGCATCGACACGGCTGAGCACATAAACATTGCAATGCAGGGGCGAGGTTTTGATGGAAGATGGCGCAGCATTTCAAAGTTGCAAATTCGCCGTACTGATTTACTGTTTGTTCTTATGGCTGCATCGTTTATGTTGGGACTGTATATTTTTGTAAGACCAGTTTTGCAGTAAGAATCATTTATGCCAAAAGCAATTGAAATAGAAAACTTTTCATACGAATATCCCGACGGCACAGCCGCCCTCAGTGATATAACGCTGAGTGTCGAACACGGGCAAAGACTGGCCCTGATAGGTCCCAATGGAGCGGGCAAATCAACATTGCTGCTTGCAACGGCCGGCTTTGTAAAAGGGACGGGAAAAGTGCTTATTGATGGTTTGCAAATCAGCAGGAAAAATCTAAAAAAGGTTCGCACCACCATTGGCTCTTGTCTTGAAAACCCCGACGACCAATTATTTATGCCGAGATTGTTCGACGATGTGGCGTTTGGCCCACTTAATATGGGCCTCGAAGCCGAGCAAGTAAAACTGCGTGTCGCCAATGCGCTGCAAACGGTTGGCCTAACTGAGCTGTCGGACAAAGCTCCACATCATCTCTCAGCCGGCCAAAAACGAGCTGCTGCAATAGCAACAATACTGTCTATGGCGCCCAAGATAATTACACTCGATGAACCCGACGGTAGTCTGGACCCAAGAAGCCGTAACAATCTTATAAAGCTGCTTGGCAGTCTGCCTCAGACGCTGATAATAGCAACCTGCGATATGAATTTTGCAGCCGCACTTGCCGACAGAGCCGTCCTGCTCGATAAGGGCCGCATTATCGCCGATGGTGACGCTAAAAAGATAATGTCGGATTCAAAACTGATGACCGAACACGGCCTGGAAGTGCCACACAAAATAAGGTAAATGGGCTCGTAGAAACTCTGACATTCATTTGTGCTTTTCGGAAATAGGTTCGACGGTTCGACCTTGCTCACCGCAGGCAAGCTCACTACAGGTTGGGTTTGATTGGGTTTGTTTTG
>JAUXAH010000231.1 GCA_030614945.1 Phycisphaerae bacterium | reverse complement strand
AAACAAGAGCTTCCACCAACTGCCAGCATCGAGAATCCCGTTGATGTGATTGGAGACGCTACGCACGAGCGTTACGAAGCCGCCATTCGGCACATTCTTATGGACGAAAATGTGGATGGTGCCATCATAATACTCAGCCCTCAGGCCATGATAGACATCCTGGAGACGGCACAGATTGTCCCACGCGTAATAAAGGATGTTGACAAACCGGTGCTCTGCTCATTTATGGGTATTGTCGATGTTTCCGAGGGCGTCCAATATCTGGAAAAACACGGCATCCCGAATTACGCTTTTCCCGAGGCAGCAGTCAGGTCAATGGCATCGATGGCCTTTTATGGAAACCTACTGAGTCTCGACAAGAGAGAGGTGCGGAGGGTAGCTGCGGACCGTGACACTGCCGCTGTGGTCATAAAAAAGAAGCTTGCCGGCAGGGACAAATATTACATGTCTGAAAGAGAGGCGAACGAAATTCTTCAGTGTTACGGGTTCCCGGTTTTGAAGAGTGTTCTGCTCAAGGATTCATCGCAGGTTGACGAAGCAGCGGAGGAGCTCGTTTTTCCGGTGGCTATGAAGGTTAGTTCTGCGGACATTGTCCACAAGTTTGATGTGGGAGGCGTTCGGCTGAAAATCAAGACGAGAGAGGAGGCGCGAAAGGCCTTTGAAGATATTATTGAAAGTGCAAAAAAGTTTAAGCCCTCGGCAAAAATCGATGGTGTCATCATAGAGAGGATGGCCAGGCGTGGAGTTGAAATCATCCTCGGTGCCGTCAGGGACCCCAAGTTCGGGCCAATCTGCATGTTCGGCCTCGGGGGGACATTTGTTGAGGCGATGAAGGATGTTACTTTCCGGCTGGCTCCCATGTGGGAGATAAGTGCGGAGATTATGATACGGACCATCAAGGCGTACGGTGTTCTCAAGGGAGTCCGAGGAGCACCGCCCTGCGACATCGCCGCCATCAAAGACTGCATTCTTCGACTTTCTCAGATGGTCGCCGACCACCCTGAGATAGCCGAGCTGGATATCAATCCGCTAATTGTCTATCCCGAAGGAGAAGGATGTGTGGTGGCGGACAGCAGGATTCTTCTGAAAAATCCGGCGTAGTATTAAAACTCCTCTTTCAAATTTGGCCGAGCGTACACGTGGCGATGCCTGCTCTGCGCTGATTATATAAGCATTGCGCTAAGCTACCTGGAATAAATCGAGCGGAGCCATCCCCAAGCTGCGCTTGATGCTGCCACCCAGCCTGCTTTCGCAGGAATGACATTATGGTTCTTGGCGTCTGTTCATTGTCTAAAAACTTTGTAACAACAGCTTAGTTAATAGGAAACGGATTTTAGTGGATTTTCCTTAATATTTATTCTATTGTGTGACGAAAACTTATAAACAGCAGAATTGATATTCTAAGCCAGGGAGTTTGTGTAACTTATGAAATAACAACGGGTTGTGTTCGGGAGCGGAGACGGGAGGTCCGAGTTCAAGCTCGGCGATTTTTTGCTGATTTGGAACTATTGTGCCTATTTATGAGTATAAATGCGGTAAGTGCGGCAAGATAAATGAGTTTCTGGAAAACTCCGGCAGCAGACCGGTGAGAAGGTGCGCTTACTGCGGCAGCAAAAAATTGGAGAAGCAGTTCTCTGTATTCGCGCCCGGAGTCAAGGCGGGCGACTCGAAGCGCTGCCAGGGGTGCAGCGATAATAGTTGCCCATATACGTGAGATTAAGAATTCGGAGCTGAGCCACAGGGAGGCAAAAAAACGGATGAACGTGAAAAAGGGCGGCTATAACTTCAATGCAATAGAAAAAAAATGGCAGCAGTTGTGGAAAGAGCGTAAAACATTCAAAGCAAACGACTGCGATGATTCCAGGCCCAAATATTACGTGCTGGATATGTTTCCCTACCCCAGCGCTGCCGGTCTGCACGTTGGCCATCCGGAAGGTTATACCGCAAGCGATATAGTCGCCCGGTATAAACGAATGAAAGGCTTCAATGTCCTTCACCCTATGGGGTGGGACGCATTCGGTCTGCCGGCAGAACAGTATGCCGTTGAGACCGGCACCCAACCCGCAGAAACGACGCAGAAAAACATCGAGAGTATGCGCAGGCAAATCGAGTCACTTGGATTCAGCTATGACTGGGACCGGGAAGTTAATACAACCGACCCGAATTATTACAGGTGGACGCAATGGATATTTCTGAAATTCTTTAACAGCTATTTTGATGAGACCGAGCAGAAAGCAAAACCGATAGAACAACTTCCTATTCCCGAAGGCCTGAGCGAAGATGAAAAACGCCGGTACGTAGATGGCCATCGTCTTACTTATGAGGATGAAGTACCCGTCAACTGGTGTCCGGCGCTCGGGACGGTCCTGGCAAATGAGGAGATAATCGGCGGCCTTAGCGAACGCGGCGGGCATCCTGTAATCAGAAAGCCGATGCGGCAGTGGATGCTGCGAATAACGAAATATGCTGAAAGACTGCTCGCAGATTTAGCTGAAGTGGACTGGCCGGAATCGATAAAGAAGTTGCAAATCGATTGGATAGGTAAGAGTATCGGAGCGGAGGTTAATTTCAAGGTGGATGGCTTTGACGAGGAGATTTGGGTATTTACAACCCGGCCGGATACCCTGTTCGGTGCAACCTATATGGTATTGGCCCCTGAGCTTGAGCTCGTAGATATGATTACAACTGATGAGCAAAAAAAGGCGGTTGAAAAGTATCGTGAACAGGCGGCGCGTAAAAGTGATTTGGACAGAACCGATTTGGCAAAAGAAAAGACCGGTGTTTTTACAGGCGCTTACGCAATAAATCCGGCCAACAACGAAAAGATTCCAATCTGGATAAGCGATTATGTTTTGATAAGCTACGGCACCGGTGCGATTATGGCGGTGCCGGCCCACGACGAAAGGGACTTCGAATTCGCAAAAGAATTTGACCTCCCGATTATTGCAGTTGTCGAACCTGATGACGGCGAACAAGCTGAGCTGGTCAAGCAGGCTAAGGCATGCTTCGTCGGTGATGGCAGGGCGATTAACAGTGGGCAGTTTGACGGTCTGCCAACGGCTGAATTCAAGGAGCAGATTACAAACTGGCTTAGTGAAAGGGGACTTGGGAGAAAAGCTGTCAATTATAAGCTGCGTGACTGGCTTTTCAGCAGGCAGCGTTATTGGGGTGAGCCGTTTCCGATTTTGCATACCGATAATGGCTGTATCATCGGGCTTTCGGAAGAAGATTTGCCTTTAGAGCTGCCTGTGGTTGAAAACTATAAGCCGGCAGGGACAGGCGAATCGCCGTTAGCCAATATTGACGATTGGGTGAATGTAACATTGGCCGACGGCTCAAAAGCGAAACGCGAAACAAACACAATGCCTCAATGGGCGGGCAGCTGCTGGTATTATCTTCGATACCTCGACCCAGATAATAATCGTCGAAGCTGGGACACAGAGAAGGAAAAATACTGGATGCCCGTTGATTTGTATATCGGCGGCGCCGAACATGCGGTTCTGCATCTTTTGTATTCGCGATTCTGGCATAAGCTTCTCTATGACCTGGGCTATGTTAGTACCAAAGAGCCATTTAAGAAGCTTGTCAATCAGGGAATGATTCTCGGCGAAGACGGCCAGAAGATGAGCAAGTCCCGCGGTAATGTAATCAACCCCGATAAGGTTATTGCCGATTATGGCGCCGATTCGATGCGGCTTTATGAAATGTTTATGGGGCCTCTGGAGGCGATTAAGCCCTGGAGTATGCAGGGGGTGGAGGGCGTACACCGGTTTTTGCAAAAGGCCTGGCGAATGGTTGTTGACGAGGATACAGGCGAGCTTGTCGAGGCGATGAAAGAAGCCCAGGCAGGCGAAGCGACAGTTAGACTGTTGAATCAGACGATAAAAAAGGTCGGCGATGATATAGAAAATTTCAGATTCAATACGGCGATAAGCGCGATGATGATTTTTGTAAATCACCTGGGCCAACGAGAAATCAGGCCAAAGTCGGTCGTCGAGAAATTTGTTCTGGTTCTTGCTCCGTTCGCGCCTCATATTGCTGAGGAACTCCGGGAGAAATTGGGCCATACCGATACCGTAGCTTACGAGCCCTGGCCTGAATATGACAAGGAACTCATCAAGGAAAAAGAGATTGAACTGGCGGTGCAGGTCAACGGAAAAATAAAGGAC
>JAUXAH010000385.1 GCA_030614945.1 Phycisphaerae bacterium | reverse complement strand
GAGGACAGAAGACAGGTGCCTTATAGGCACGTAAATATTTGCTGGCAATGACAAAATGGGCAAGCTTCACTACAAGGTTATTGGTTGTTGGTAACTGATAATTGAACATACACGTAACACCTTTCACTAACGATGATTTTTTGCGTGTATCTGCTGATACGAAAACGTGCCCTTCGACTGTGCTCAGGACAGGCGGTTCTCCGCTAAATGCCTGCCATCTCTATGGCGGTTTGTATTATACCAAATTTCGAGCAAAAGTCAAGAAAAAAGGGCAAAAAAATTAGACGCAGATTTCGCGGATTTCAGGATAAGAATTAGCCACAAAGACACGAAGACATAAAGAAAAAATTAGACGCAGATTAACGCAGATTGACGCTGATTTGTTTTTAGCCAGCTTGGTGTACTCGGTAACTTTTGCTTTCAAAGCGAGCTTTGCCGCAAATTCTTACCTTTGGCCACCGGGTTCCGTCGAAGCCGGACCCCATTTGTGAAGCCGGACAAAAACATATTTTTAGACGGGATTGGCGCGGATTTATTGCCACGAAAAAGCACAAAAAAATTGGCCACAGATTTCACTGATTTCACGGGATTTTCACCACGAAGGACGCGAAGGGCACGAAGAAAAACAGCCACAGATTTCACTGATTTCACAGGATTTGTTTTAGCCACGAAAAGGCAGAAAAGGGACAAAAAAACGGCTAAAAAGGTGCTTTATAAGCACGTAAGATAATATAACAGGATAAATTTTGGGGTTCGGTGGCCATTATAAATCCTACAAATTCTGTATTCCTGCCTACTGGGTTCCTGCCTAATATATGCAGGGATTCGGGCAGGCAGATTTCACGGATTTTGTTAGCCACGAAGAGGCACGAATAAACACGAATAATTTTGGCCACAAAGGGCACAGAGAACGCAACTTAGATGCAACCAGCTTGTCGAATTGCCCAAAATTAAGTGATAATCCAAGGATTTTGACGGTTGAGTACACCGTTGCCTAAGTTAGAAAGAAACCACCTATTTATTCGCCATTTTTCACTTGAAAGAGCAATAATTTGATTGTATTTTAGGAGAGTAGAACAGCGGCTGAGATTCCTCTGAATGACGAGAAGTTCGGGATGTTATACGGAAACCATATATACATTGTTGGCTGCCACAAGAAGGAGGTATTATGTGTGAAGAAAAGAAGAAACCGAAAGGTATCAAAGCTGTATTCGTCTCAACGGTCATTGTGTGTGCCGTTGTTTTCGGCTTCATTGTGACACACATCCTTGTTGTGAAGAATGCGGAAATTGACCTACTGGAAAGACAAGTCGAACTGCTTTCAGACGTTGGTGCGGTTCCTAAAGCCGTTGCCGCTCTTCAATCGGACTTCTCTGACCTCAGAGACAAACTTCTTCCGCTCACAATCGTGACTCAAGTTGACCCCGTCACTGGTCGATGCAAGTTCGGAGGGATGGATTCCCCAACGGAACTTTCCACCGATTTCAGTCAAGCTCTCAAGCTTGTTGAAGAAAAAAAATACGATTTAGCACTCCAAAAGGCAGAAGAGATGGAGAAACTGCTTCCCTCTTTCCTCGGATCGCACTACGTGCGGTTCCTCGTGAATAAGGACAAGGGCTACGCAGATGAGGCTGCCGCAGAGGCAGAGATTCTGATCGAGAACGGATCTGCTGACGAGAGACTTTCCAATGTCTATGTCTTTCTGATCAACCACTATCTCTCCAAGACTCAGAAGAGCAAAGCAGAAGAGCTTGCCATCAAAGCTCTCAAACTCTGGCCTGAAGACAAAGCTCTCGCTGAGAGCTTTACGAAGGTATTCGGATACACACCGACAATAGAAAAGGAGAAGGAGACAGCCAACCAATGAGGGGAATTAAAGGGGTACGGTACATTTTTCGATGAGTTGTGCTTGATAATGACAGGTTTTGATAGAGGACAGCGGCTGGGCTGAATTACTGCGGAGCTTTGGGACGCAGACATCGGCTGGAATTAAGAAATAATGGTGGGGCAAGCCCCACCCTACCGCTGGTATCGGAGGTACGAAAACGGTTCTTGAGCAAAGCCGAACAGGTGCATAAATATGGATACATACACTTCTAACAGGCGTAAAGCAAAGCTCAATATTTTAATGTTTGTGCAATCCTGTCAGGTTGGCAGAGAAAAGGGCCTTAGCTGGAATTTTGGCAGGCGGAGGCGGCGTGCATCCTTGCAATGTAACCGCATTTATAATAAACACTTACACAAGTATGGTCCTGCGGTGAAGTGCTTGGCACGATATTTGCTCGATAATTGTAGTTATGGTTTCGAATCTGTCAGAATTGGAAGAGATTAATGTTCTGGCCAGTGAGGCGAACTGGGCCTGGCCGGAGGCCTTACGCTATATATTTCGGCCCAGAGACGTTAATCTGCTGGTGGCTGAGAGCGTAAATGAG
>JAUXAH010000066.1 GCA_030614945.1 Phycisphaerae bacterium | reverse complement strand
TTCAAGAATCGAGAAATGACCAGATTAAAAACCGAAGCTGCCAAAGACAGCCTGCTGCAGCGGGTGCGAAAGCAGCGGTTGAAATCCGTTACTATTCTGCCGTCGTTGATAACCATTCTCAACGGTGTATTCGGTTTTGCGGCCATTATCTTCGCCGACGAAGGGGAATTTGTCAAGGCCGGTTATATGGTTCTACTGGCAATGCTGGCCGATATGCTCGACGGCCGAGTGGCACGAATGAGCCAGAGCACCTCCAGCTTCGGCGGCCAGCTCGACAGTCTCTGCGACATAATCAGCTTCGGAGTAGCGCCGGCATTTTTAATGCTCAAAGTTCTGGAATACAAATTAGCCGGCTTTGCCGAACTCAACGTCGCTTTTGCAAATTTCCTCCAGCGATTCATCTGGCTCGCAGCGGCTGCGTATATAAGCTGTGCGGCCATCAGATTAGCCAGATTCAATGTGGAAAACGAGGAGGACGAGTCGGCCCACATGAGCTTTGTGGGCCTGCCCAGTCCTGCAGCCGCGGGCGTAATAGTCAGCCTGGTAATATTCCATCAGGAGGCCCTGCCGGAGTTGGCAGAAAAGAACACACAGCTTTACGCTGTCTGCGACAACGCTATTATTTACACCTTACCGGCCCTTGCTTTAGGTGTGGCGGTGTTGATGGTCGGCCGGATGCGTTATCCACATATCGTCAATCAGTACATAAAAGGGAAAAAACCTCTCTCGCATCTTATAAGGATACTGCTGCTCCTTGCATTCGTTTATATATGCAAACTTCCAACGGCGATGGTATTGGCTTTTTGTGGTTTTGCGGCCAGCGGCTTTGTGAAATGGCTTTATAACAAGGTCGCTCGAAAAAAGGGCACGGTCCCGCACCAGGATGAAGCGGGCCAGGAGCCTTTGAATGAGGATTTGGAACCTGAAAAATAGCGCTTCGTTACTGTATTGAGGCGCCCTGCATCTCCTGCTGCTTGGCGCTGGATTGGTTTATCTGATAGTACCGCTCTACAACATTGCACAGCCGCTGCAGAACCTGCCGGCCCTCCGCACTTGCTTCCAGACCGACAATCTGCAGGCCAAGGCAGATACTTTTGCCGTCGGCCGTCGGCAAAATGTTTCTAATCTGGGCATCGAACATTAACGGCGTTTCATAAGGCATAGGTGTAAACCTGAGCCCAATAAACTGCCCTTTCTTGAAGTCCGAAGTCTCCATCTTGCGATCTTTGGCAAATTGGGAAACCTCTTGCCCTTGCGAAGGAGACCCCAAACCCGATAAAGGACGCTGGGCAACCCCGCCCTCAACTACAATCTGTGCACCGCCGGCGGAAATATCAACAAGCTTGCCCTGCCAATAATTGCCTATCTCGTCTTTCGTATCTCGTATCTCGTTTTTTGTTCCACGACTCCGGCGGCGATGCCACAGCAGAACATTTACTTTCAGCGACCTCGGAACGTCAACACGGAAATAGCTTCTTCTCTGGATTATCTCAACCTTGTCCGGCACCGCAAGCACTATCGTTCCGCCGGTCGTTGAATCCGGTGACGACTCAAGACCTACCACAGTTGTGTCAAAAACAAACTTGCCGTATCCATACTTTAGCGATATTCCGACCGGCTGATCAACCTGTATATTGACCGGGTGTGGTTTTGGGGGTTCCATTTTGCGGTCTTTTTCCAAAATGGGGTCCCTTTCCTTGGCGCCAGTATCCGCGTTCGGGTTCCCATCTTGCGACGTATTGCAGGAGGCCCTCTCAAAACCCCTATGTCGGCTTTGGGGCCCCACCTCAACGCTTAGTCTATTAGCTCCAAGATTGGTCAGCAGCACTTTCGCAACGTGCCATTTACCCTTGGACAAATAGGACATAATGGCAGGTATTCTTTTTTCAATCACAGCTTGTAGAATTTCCCTCGGTTCGGCTCCACGCAGCATCACTACTTCATTCATATTAACCCCCTGAGGATACGCTTTTGTGTTCAATCAGGACCTTTTTTAGAGGACCCTTATTTTGTCCGTCACCAATTGGGCCCCACCCGGGCTCAATTGGTGCCGGACCACAATGGGAATCCTTTAGAATCCCAAGGACCATTCGGGTATCCGCTTCTTTCTTAAATATATATAAATAATTCGGCAATAAACAAAATATGTTTTACATTAAATTTGGGGTCTCCTTTCCCAAAATTGCAGCTTTCCTGGGCAAAAATGCAAAATTTAAGCGTAAAGAACCGAAAAACACAAGGTATAAAGCGCAAAACTGGCGATTAGAACCCCAAAACCAACGTATGGGCTTTGGGAACCCAATTCCATAGTTTTCTTACTTTTAGCCTTAAGTTTTTACTTTATTACTGCATATATAGATGAAACTTACGAAACAAAAAAGGCCGTGGGCGATAAAATGGCCCTTTGGGGCACCTTTTGCAAAAAGTCGCAAAATGGGGCCCGAACCTCTTGATAAACGCCTGGAATCGTAATATGCTATTGTGCGAACAGGTTCCCGCCTGCAGCCGCATCTCGCGACGCAAGTCGCTGCGGCTCGCCCGAATTTTTGGGAGCTTGCCCCGTTAGAAATTCCAACGGGGCAAATAAGATTATGATACAAAAAAGGAAGATTTCTAACGGGGCGAGATTATGCAGACAAGACAATTAGGTTATACCGATTTGAAACTAACGACCGTTGGATTGGGTACCTGGGCGATGGGTGGACCCTGGCAATATGGCTGGGGGCCACAGGATGATAACGAGGCAATTAGTGCAATCTTCTGTGCTCTGGAACAAGGAATCAACTGGATAGATACCGCTCCAATCTATGGTCTGGGCCATTCCGAGGAGCTCGTCGGCAAAGCTCTAAAACAGACAAATGCCAAACCATTTATCGCAACCAAGTGTGGACTGCTGTGGAACCAGCAGAACCAAAGGATGCCTTGCCTAAAAAGGGAAAGCATTCGAAAAGAATGTCACGCGAGCTTAAAGAAACTCGGCGTCGATGTAATAGACCTCTACCAGATGCACTGGCCCCAGCCGGAGCAAGATATTGAGCAGGCCTGGGAAGAAATGGCCAAACTGGCCCAGGAGACCAAGGTCCGATTCCTCGGCGTATCGAATTTTAATATCGAGCAGCTCAAACGCATCCAGAAAATTCACCCCGTCGCCTCGCTCCAGCCGCCCTATAGTATGCTCCACCGTGAGGTCGAAGATGAACTGTTAGGTTATTGCGCGGAAAATAATATCGGAGTTGTTGCATACAGTCCTATGCAAAGGGGTTTGCTTACAGGTAAATTCAGTCAGCAGCGCCTGGCAGCTCTGCCCCTCGACGACCATCGAAGAAGAAGCCCCGATTTCCAGGAACCCCAGTTCACCGCCACGTTGGAACTCGTTGAGCACCTCTGCGACATTGCCGAACGCAACGGCAGAACCGCAGCTCAGTTGGCTATCAGCTGGGTACTTCGCCGAAGTGAAATTACCGCCGCTATTGTCGGGGCACGAAGGCCAGACCAGATTGCCGAAACAGCCGCCGCATCAGACTGGATATTTGTTCAAGAAGATATCGAAGAAATTGAGCGGTTATTAGCTAAACGGCAGCAAAGAACCAATCCCAAATGAATCTTAAAGAGGGCAAAAGATGGCAAATAATAAAGACCTATACGTAAGTCCCCTCGTTGAAAGAAACGCCTCAAGAGAAATGGCCCAACTATTCGGAGCAAAGAGAAAATTCCGCACCTGGCGCAAACTCTGGCTCCAACTTGCAAAGGCACAAAAGAAACTCGGCCTGCATATAAAACAAAGCCAGATAAACCAGATGGCCAGACACCTTGACGACATCGATTTTAACAAGGCCGCCCGCTACGAAAAGAAATTCCGCCACGACGTTGTCGCCCATATCCACACTTTTGCCGATGCGGCGCCAAAGGCCGCACCGATTATCCATCTCGGTGCCACCAGCTGCTTCGTAGGTGACAACGCCGATTTGATAATTATGCGAGAAGCGCTGCAAACGACAGCCGCCAAATTGGCAGCAGTGATAAATCTGCTAAGCAAGTTTGCAAAGAAGCAACGGACACTGCCGACACTGGGCTTTACGCACTTCCAGCCGGCCCAATTAACCACCGTCGGCAAAAGAGCAACACTGTGGTGCTATGAGTTCGCAATGGATTTGCAGGAAATCGAACATCGACTTGAATCACTGCCATTTAGAGGTGTCAAAGGCACCACCGGCACACAGGCCTCTTTCCTGGCTCTTTTCGAAGGCAACCACAGCAAGATCAAACAGCTTGATAAGAGCGTAGCCGCTGCATTCGGCTTCGAAAAAACCTGTGCCGTAACCGGCCAGACATATCAGCGAAAAATCGATGCCCAAATCGTCAATACTTTAGCTTCAATCGCACAATCAGCACACAAGTTTTGCAATGACATTCGACTGCTCGCAAATCTAAAAGAGATTGAAGAGCCGTTTGAAAAATCCCAAATCGGCTCCTCAGCAATGGCTTATAAAAGAAATCCAATGCGATGCGAGAGGGTAACCGCCCTTAGCAGATTAGTATTGTCCCTGGCTTCCAGCCCACAGATGACTGCCAGCGAACAGTGGCTCGAGAGAACACTTGATGATTCAGCCAACAGAAGGGTGGTTATCCCGGAAGCGTTTTTGGCCATTGACGGGATTTTGCAAATCCTTATCAACGTCACGGACGGACTTGTTGTCTATCCGAAGGTGATAGCGACACGCGTTGCAGCGGAGCTGCCGTTTATGGCCACTGAAAATATCCTGATGGCAGCCGTTAAGGCCGGCGGCAACAGGCAGGAATTACACCAAGTATTAAAACTGCATTCACAAGCTGCTGCCGTCCAGGTCAAAAAATTCGGAAAACCTAACGACCTAATCGCCCGGCTCAAAGCAGATATCGCCTTCAGAAACATCAATTTTGAAAAAGTACTGGACCCGAAAAGTTACGTCGGCAGGGCACCGCAGCAGGTCGATGAATTCATCAAAGATATCGTAACGCCAATCCGCAGAAAATACCGCAAAGAACTAAATAGGAAAGTGGAACTTAAAGTATAAAAGCTGTGCCCAGACTTTCTGTCATTCCTGCGAAAGCAGGAATCCATAAACTATAATACTCAGTTTGAAGGAAGCCAGTATTGTGACCAGAGAAGAACTTATAAAGCGTATCAAAGAAACGTCATATTTAGAAGGCGACTTTGTCCTCCGCAGTGGAAAACGAAGCAAGTATTATCTCGATAAATACCTTTTCGAGACCTGCCCGGACATACTCAAAGCCCTCGGTGAAGAATTTGCCAGATATATTACCAACGATGTTACCTTGATAGCCGGCGCTGAATTGGGGGGTGTAGCATTGGCCGCAGCTACTGCTATGGAAACCGGCAAGAATTGGGTAATCATCCGCAACAAGAAAAAAGGTTACGGCACGGACAAAATGGTTGAGGGCGTCTTAAAGAGCAGCGATGTGGTTCTGCTCGTTGAGGACATCGCCACCACCGGCGGACAGGTCCTCGAAGCTGCCAAAGTTATCACCGAAGCCGGCGCAACTGTCAAAAAAATCATCTGCGTAATCGACCGCAAACAGGGAGCCGAAGAAAACATCACCCAGGCCAGCTACAAATTCGAGAGCATATTAACAAAATACGACCTCGGTATAAAAGACGTGGATTAACCAAAGCGTCCACTTACGATTTTGTTTGAGTCGGTCAAAATCAACTGAACAGCCATTAGTTATCAGCCGATAAAATCAAGATGATTATCGGTGTGCCCAAAGAGATCAAGGATGATGAATATCGCGTGGCTGTGTTGCCGGTGGGGGCCCAGCTGCTGACCCAGGACGCTCACACCATCCTGATTGAGCGCGGGGCCGGTTTGGGCAGTGGTTTTGATGATAAGAAGTATTCAGCAGCCGGAGCCCGTATCGTTGAGACTGCCGATGAGATTTACACTCAAGCCGAGATGATTGTCAAGGTCAAGGAACCTCAACCGACGGAGATTACCAAACTTCACGAGGGGCAGATTGTCTTCTGCTATTTCCACTTCGCCGCTTCACGTGAACTGACGGCCGCATGTCTCGAGGCAGGAATTGTGGCGGTAGCTTACGAGACGTTGAGGGACGCTCACGGCCGGCTGCCCCTGCTTACCCCAATGAGCGAGATTGCTGGCAAGATGTCTATTCAGGAAGGCGCCAAATATCTCGAAAGGCCGATGATGGGCCGGGGAATCCTTTTAGGTGGCGTTGCCGGCGCGGCACCGGCCAATGTGTTAATCCTTGGCGGCGGAGTCGCTGGAACCAACGCCGCACATATCGCCGCCGGAATGGGAGCAAACGTAACTATTATGGATATCGACCTCGACCGCCTGCGATACCTCGATGAGGTTATGCCTGCTAATGTAACGACCATTTACTGCGACCCATATGCAGTGGAGCAATATGCCGTGAACGCTGACCTCATCATCGGAGCGGTACTGGTCCCCGGCGATCGAACACCTGTACTAATCAAAAGATCGCTTTTGAAGAAAATGAAGCCAGGCAGCGTTATCGTAGACGTCAGTGTTGACCAGGGCGGCTGCATCGAGACATGTCGGCCGACCACACATCATGACCCGACTTACGACGTAGACGGCGTGCTGCATTATTGTGTTACCAACATGCCGGGAGCTGTAGGCAGAACATCCAGCCAGGCGTTATGTAACGCCACGCTTCCCTTTGTACGAAAACTTGCCTCGCTTGGCACCGATGCCTTTGCCGCCCTCGACCCCGGCCACGCCGCCGCCATCAATATCAAAGACCACAGGATTGTAAACGACATCATTTCAGAAGTATTCCACGACCTGCCAAAGCGGTTAACATCAGGTTCGCCAAACAAGTAAAGAACTTGCTTTAAGGGAGGAGGTTCTCTATCAATCGGACTATTCGGCGGGCAATTGCGGCCTTGCTTATGTTCTGGGTTCTTAACCATTCGCTGTTTAAAGCCTTTATTTGAACCGCAGTTTTGCCCGAGCCGATTGCAGCGGGTCTGTTGGCTATTATCATATCGAGATTCTTGTCCTTTAGCTTCCTCTCTGCTCTTTCTCTTAACTTTCTATCTTCCAGAGCAAAGCCAACAACAACTTGATTTTCCTTTTTATGCCTTCCTGCCCATTTGAGAATGTCGGTCGTGGGTTTTAGCTTGACGGTCAGGAACTTGTCTTCTTTTTTTATTTTGGTTTTCACTGACCGGACAGGAGTATAATCAGCCACCGCTGCTGCCATAATCAGACAATCACAGCGAGAGAAATGTTTTCGCACCGCTTCGAACATCTCAGCAGCCGTTTCAACTTTGATAATTTTAGCTCCACCCGGCACTCGCTGATTTGTCGGCGCGGTTATGAGCGTAACTTTGTGGCCGGCTTTAAGTGCTGCACGGGCAAGTGCGTAACCCATCCTCCCGCTGCTTGCGTTGGAAATAAAGCGGACAGGGTCAATGTATTCGCGAGTGCCGCCTCCCGTGATTAAAAAATGCATATTGCTTTTTCTTCACCGCAGAGTTCATCCGTCATAGGCAGACCGAGTTCTTATCTTAATTTGTTTCTCTGCGTTCTCCGCGTTCTCTGCGGTTAATCTTTTTATTGCCTTTAATTTCCGAAGCCATTTTTTCAATCGCCGCTAAAATATCCTCCGGCTCCGACATTCTACCGATACCTTCCGTCCCACAGGCAAGCCGCCCCTCTTCAGGGCCTATCAGCTCAAAGCCCATCTCTTTTACCACCTTGACATTGTGCTGCACCGCCGGGTTGTTCCACATATTACTGTTCATCGCAGGAGCCAAAAGTGTCGGCTTGGCCCAGCAGACACAAAGCGTTGTACTGAGCAAATCATCGCAGATGCCGTTTGCAATTTTGCCTATAATATTGGCCGTTGCAGGTGCCACAACAACAACATCAGCCCAATCAATCAGATTTATATGGCTGATTTTATATTCCTCAGACCTGTCCCATAAACTGGTGAAAACCGCTGAGCGGGTAACGGCTTCGAAACTTTTCGGGTCAACGAGCCGGCAGGCGTTTCCCGTCATTACCGTATTTACCCCCGCACCGGCAGCGGTCAGCTTATTCGCCAAATCGACCGCCTTGTACACAGCGATCCCCCCGCTGACTCCCAACAAAATATTTAGACCTTCAAGCATCCCGTGTTTCGTTTCTCGATACTCGATTCTCGATGAGCATCGAACATCAAGCACGCTTCACGCTTTTTAACCTTTCTCTGTGTCCTTCGCGGCCTCCCCGCTTAATCCGTCATCGATGGCAATCTTGTCCTGAAGAATTTCCTGAACAACAATTTCCAGCATCGTTTTGCCGCTGCTGTCCTCAATCAAGGGCCGAGAACCCTGCACTAACTCGTCCAGTCGCTTTTGAACCAGCGCTGTTAATTTGAATCTACCGCCAACTTTGTTGATTAGGTCAGTGCTCTTGAGCTCCTCTATCATTATTTTTCTCCGCTCTGCTGGATAATTTGTATCACCTCGCCCACTGCCTGCTGCAAATCGCTGTTTATAACCATATGTTCATAAT
>JAUXAH010000448.1 GCA_030614945.1 Phycisphaerae bacterium | reverse complement strand
CCTGCCGGCGACCAGCCCGAAGCCATAGACCGGCTTGTAGAAGGCCTGCGCGCAAACAAGCAATCCCAGACCCTGATGGGCGTTACCGGCAGCGGAAAAACATTCACAATGGCAAACGTCATCGCTCAATCCAGCCGACCGACCCTTGTTATATCCCACAACAAGACATTAGCCGCTCAGCTCTATGAGGAATTCTATGAGCTGTTTCCGGAAAACGCCGTCGAATATTTTGTCAGCTATTACGATTATTACCAGCCCGAAGCATACATTCCCCAGCGTGATATATACATAGAAAAAGACGCCTCGAAAAACGCCGACCTCGACCGGCTCCGTCTTTCCACCACTACCAGTCTCTCAACGAGAGACGATTGTGTTATTGTCGCATCCGTTTCCTGCATCTTCGGGCTCGGCTCGCCGGAAGATTATAAAGCTTCCGTAGTAGCCGTCCGGACAGGTGAGTTTTTAGAGAGAAATGATTTGCTCGGCAGATTGGCCGATATCCAGTACACCAGAAACGACTTCGACTTCCAGAGGGGGACATTCAGAGTTCGCGGCGACGTGGTTGAGCTGCATCCCTCTTACGAATCTTTTGCAATTCGCTTTGAATTTTTCGGCGATAAAATAGAAAAGATAAGCTATATAAATCCCATATCCGCAGAAACCTTAGCTGTTGAAGAACAGGTTTTTATATATCCCGCCGAGCACTACATTATGCCCGGTGACAGAATCGGCTCCGCCGTAGAAAACATAAAAGCAGAGCTAAAGCAGCGATTGCAAGAACTCCGGCAGGAAGGCAAATTACTGGAAGCTCAGCGGCTGCAGGCCAGAACGATGTATGATATTGAAATGATGCAGGAAATCGGCTATTGCAGCGGGATTGAGAATTACGCCAGGCACCTGTCGGGTCTGCCCCCCGGAGCCAGACCTTATACGCTGATAGACTATTTCCCGAAAGACTTTCTTTTATTTATCGATGAGTCCCACGTTACCATTCCCCAACTGCGGGCGATGTGGGCCGGCGATAGAAGCAGAAAAGAGGTCCTGGTTGAACACGGCTTTAGATTGCCCAGCGCACTGGATAACAGGCCTCTGTGTTTCGAGGAGTTTCAGGAAAACTGGGCCAACGTCATTTTCGTCTCCGCTACGCCCGGGCCGTTCGAGCTTGAAAAATGTCATAATGAGGTCGTCGAGCAAATCATCAGGCCGACCGGACTGATAGACCCTGAAATTTTCATACATCCGGCCGGCAATCAGATTCCGCATCTAATGGGTGAAATTGAAAAGCGGGTCAAAGTTAGAGAGCGAATGCTTATTACAACCTTGACAAAACGGCTGGCGGAAGAACTGGCGGGGTATATTACAAAGAAGGGTTTTAGATGCCGTTACCTGCACAGCGAAATCAACACCCTCGAAAGAATTGAGATACTCCGCGATTTACGTAGCGGCCAGTTCGATGTTCTGGTGGGAATAAACCTGTTGCGCGAAGGTTTGGATTTGCCGGAAGTCTCAGCCGTCGCCATCCTTGATGCAGACAAGGAAGGATTTCTGAGAAGTCAGACCTCACTGATACAGACAATCGGCAGAACCGCAAGAAATATCAACGCCACCGTCTTTTTATACGCCGATAAAGTTACCGAATCGATGCAAAAAGCTATTGACGAAACAAACAGACGCCGTAAAATTCAGTTAAAATACAATAAAGAACACAATATCACGCCCGAAACGATAAAAAAGGAAATCCGCAAAAGTTTAACCGAGCAGATAAAAGCAAGGCAGACTGCCCGCCAGGCGGTTCGCTTTGACAGCGGCGAATATGAGAAGGTCGAGCTGGCTTCGCAGATTGAGAAGGAAATGCTTGAAGCAGCCCAGAGTCTTGATTTCGAGCGGGCGGCTTTCCTGCGCGACCAATTGCGAGAATTAAAAGAGCTGCCGGAATTCGTTCTCATCGAGTCAAGTAAAAAGAAAAGTAACTATTTAGCCACAAAAAAGCACAAAAGACATAAAAAAGGCATTGATTAGCCACAAAAAAGC
>JAUXAH010000010.1 GCA_030614945.1 Phycisphaerae bacterium | reverse complement strand
CGGATAAAACCTTCAATTCCTGTAGCAAGTATTGTGCACCAAATTAAGACAAGGATTACAACTGCAACAGTATAAAATTCCTTTTTCGTTACATATTGGCTGTCATTCATGTGATTTAACCTCCCTTTATTTTTTGTCGTTATCTTTGAGCAAATCCGGCCGCCATTTTTTTGTTCGCTCCAGGGCCTGCCGGCGGCGCCACTCGGCTATTTTGCCGTGGTCACCACTTAAAAGAATATCAGGCACCTTCATACCACGAAAGACCTCGGGCCTTGTATATTGCGGATACTCCAGCAGACCCGTGCTGAATGAATCGTCTTTCGGCGAGTCTTCATCGCCAAGCGCACCGGCTAACAATCTGACCACTGCGTCGATGATTATCATAGCCGCCAGCTCACCGCCGCTTAAAACATAATCTCCTATCGAGATTTGCTCGGCGCCGAGGCCGGTGCGAATTCGCTCATCGAATCCTTCATATTTGCCGGCGATTAAAACCAGCCGTTTCTCGGCGCTTAATTCAACCGATTTTGCCTGATTAAATTTCTGTCCCTGCGGGGTCAGCAGGATGACTCGGCCTTTTTGCGGCGATAACTTCGCGACATACTCGAAGCAGTCAAACACCGGGCCGGGCATCATAACCATACCCGGCCCGCCGCCATACGGCTTATCATCAACCTTTCTATAACTGTCAGTGGCGAAGTCTCTTATATCGGTAAGAACGATATCAACTATGCCTGTCTCCTGAGCCCTCTTCAATATCGAGCGGCTCAGGGGCGATTCGAACATCTCCGGAAAAAGCGTAAGAACATCAATTCTCATCACTCTTGTCTGTCTTTTTGCTCGAAGCCGTTTTCTTCTTGGTCCTGGTCTTTGCTTTGGCCTTTTTTTCAGCTTTGGCCTTTGCTTTTTCTTTGGGTTTGGCCTTTACTTTTTCTTTGGGTTTGGCCTTTTCTTTTTCTTTGGGTTTTGCCTTTTCTTTCTCTTCGGCTTTGGCCTTTGCTTTCTCTTCGGCTTCAGCCGCAGCTTCCTGCTCAACTACAGCTTCAACCTTGGGCTTTTCTTCGATTTTCGTCTCGGCTTCAGCCTTAGCTTCTTCAACTACTTCTTCTTTGGCTTCTGGCCTGGCTTCAGCTTCGGCCTCCTTTTCTACTACTTCAGCTTTGGCCTTTTCTTCAACCGCCTCAACTTTGGCCTTTTCTTCCACAGCTTCAGCCTCGGCCCCGGCTTTTATCTCAGCTTCAACCTTGGCCTCTGGCTTAGTTTCTGCCTTGGCCTTTTCTTCGGCCGCCTTAGCGGCCTTCTCGGCGGTGATTCTTTCAATCTTCGTAAACAGCTTGCCTTTGGCACGGGCTATCGCCCTGGCCCTTCCTCGCCGCGCAGTCTTAACCTCCGCATATTTATGCTTGATACCCTGGCGAAGCAGAATTTGCGAGACCGTATCGCTTGGTATTGCTCCTTTACCAAGCCAATATTCTACGCGCTCGCGGTTGAGCACAACCTGCCTGGCGGGGTCTTTTTCAATTGGGTCGTAATGGCCCAGCTTCTCAAGTATTCTGCCGTCACGCGGCGTGCGCGATTCGACCGCATTGATTCTGAAGAACGGCCGATGCCGCCTGCCCATCCTCGTAAGTCTCAACTTTACTGCCATAATCGTCTCCTTCGTTAAGTGTTTATAATCAATTCCCGTAATTCCGATTCAATCGGCATCACGAAACTCGTTTACTTTTTTGACAGGATAACAGGATGAACCTGATAGTTTATCTTGTTAATCCTTTTCTAAGTCCCTAATTTTTCTCTTAATCTCAACTTTCTGCTCTGAGAAGTTCAATATCAAGCCGACCGGTTTATCGGTAGCGACCAGATAATTTACCAATTGTACTTCGTGGGCCTGAGTAATTTGTCTGACCGATTTTAATTCCAATATGACGGTATCTTCAACTAAGACATCCTAAGACATCCGCCTTAAACTCTCCAACGACCTCGTTTTCATAATTTACAATAATAGGTTTTTGCGATTCGGTCCGAAGTCCTTGCTTTTTAAGTTCAATCAGTAAACATTTTTCGTAAACGGATTCCAGAAATCCAAAGCCCATTTTATTGTATACGCGATAAGCAGCACCAATAATTTTCTTTGTGAGTTCTTCATATTGCATTGGGTTTCTTTGTTTTTAAGACAGGATTTACAGGATATTTTTCTATAAGTATTCAGATTTCCTATATAATCCTGTTATCCTCTCTGTATATTTCAAATTACTTTGCTAATCCTGTTATCCTGTCCATATCTGTTGTAGATCACGAAACTCGTTTGCAATGTAAAGCGTACCCGTTTATGAAAATAGCAAAAATCGCGGGGTCAACTTGTGCGTCAGCCGCTATTCTTTGTACTTGTTCATCGGCCAAGCTATCGGCCTTTTCCTTTTCGTCCGGCGTCATTATTGCCACTGCCTTTTTTAATTGTTCTAATTCCTCGGTGCTCGGCGCCGCCAGCATTGCCAGCTCGCTGCCGCCTTCGATATCCTTGAATTGGCTTCTTATCATATTACCATACTCACTATCAGCAAACTGAGCCAATTTTCTTAGGTACTGCTCAATCGAAATATTCTGTTTTATCGCCGTTTTGTTCTTCCTCTTCGCTTTATGATTCTTTTTCGTTTCGAGCGTTGCTTTATTTTTCTCCCGCCCGTCATAGCAGCGCTGAAGGCACCCATATTAAATCCGCTGGCAAATAGATTTTTGAGGCCGCCTAAGCTTCCGCCGCTCACCGCTTTCATCATATCCCGGCTGCGCCTAAACGTCTTTACCAGACTGGAAACATCGTTGACCTGGACACCAGCCCCTGCTGCGACCCGCCTTCGCCTCGGCGAATCTATAATATCGGGGTCGCGTCTTTCCTGAGGCGTCATCGAATACACAATTGCTTCCATTTGCCCCAGTTCCCCGCCGTCAAGGTCCAGTTCGCCAAGCTGCTCTCCCATTCCGGGCATCATTTTGAGTATATCCTTAATACCGCCCATTTTTTTGACGGCCTGCATTTGCTTGAGGAAATCATCAAAGCCAAAGCTGCCCTTGGCCATTTTCTTTTGCAGTTTCTCTGCCTCTTCAGCCTTGAACTGTTCCTGCGCCTTCTCGACAAGCGTTACAACATCGCCCATACCCAGGATTCTTCCGGCCATACGGTCGGGGTGGAATTCTTCGAGCTTGTCGAGCTTTTCGCCGACGCCGATGAACTTAATGGGCTTTCCTGTTACGGCCTTGACACTCAGCGCAGCTCCGCAGCGGGCATCACCGTCCCGCTGCGTAAGGAGACCGCCATCGAGCTCCAGCCGCTCATTGAACTCCTTGGCGGAATTAACGGCGTCCTGGCCGGTCATCGCATCGCAGACTAAAAAAATCTGGTGTGGGTTGATTGCCTTTGCGACGTCGGCCAGCTCGGCCATCATTTCTTCATCTATATGCAGCCGACCGGCTGTATCGAGCAATGCCACATCGTAACCGTTCTTGCGAGCGTGCTTGACAGCATTTTTTGCAACCTTGACGGAATTTTTGCCTTCTTCGCTATAAACATCGATATTTACTTGCCGGCCCAGAACAATTAACTGCTCGATGGCGGCCGGCCTTCGCAGGTCATCCGCCACTAAAAGTGTTTTCTTGCCCTTTCCAACCAGGTATTTGCCGAGTTTAGCGGCGGTGGTGGTTTTACCACCGCCCTGCAGACCGGCCAACATAATTATCGTAGGCCCGGGTGAAACAAAATAAACACTGCTATCGACCGGACCCATCAGCTTTGTAAGCTCATCGTTGACGATTTTTACCAGAATCTGGCCGGGATGAAGACTTTTTATCACCTCAGCGCCGATGGCCGCTTCCGTAACATCTTTACAGAACTTCTTTACCACATTATAGCTG
The DNA here is from genome assembly GCA_030614945.1 of Phycisphaerae bacterium. The sequence goes on along the minus strand of JAUXAH010000010.1, from coordinate 12,698 downwards.
ACATCGGCTTCGAGAAGGGCCTTGCGGACATCGCGCATAGCGTCTGAGATGTTGGCCTCGGTGATTCTGCCTCGGCCGGACAGCGACCTGAAAACTGAATTGAATTTCTCAGTTAATGACTCAAACATAACTCGATACTCGATACTCGATACTCGATACTCGATGCTCGATGCTCGATGCTCGATGCTCGATAGTCTTCTGCTACGAGCATCCAGCATTGAGCTTTAATTATTCCGGCGAAATGAGGATTATAAAACCGCAGAGACGATTTTGCAAGGACAAAATCTAACAGAGACCGCAGCAGGGCTTGCCCGTGGTTCGTGATTCGAGGTTCAATTCACGATTCACCCCGCCCCTCGGAGGGGCGGGGTTCACGCATTAGACACTCCAGTCTTTGGAGCCCTTAACAAACTTATTTTGCAGCATTATGCCCACTACCGTCGGTACAAACAGCGCGATCGGCAGAAACCAGTTGTGATTAAGCACCAGAACTTTAACCAGCTCCTCCCGCCCCACGTGCGCGTTGCACATTACCGCCAGGAATCCTATTACCATTAATCCGCTGCCACCCACACTGGAAAAGAGCATAATAGCAATTTTGAAAATGATAAAGGATATCATTCCGCCGGCCACCATTCCAATAATCGCACCGGCCCAGATGTATCTTTCGCTTAATCCACAAGCGTACCATATTCCCGATGTGAGTATTCCGCCCGCGACCGCACCTAATATACAAACCGCCCATCGTATCAACGGCACAGAAAGAGCCGCCATTACACCAAGACCTATCAGCCCACCCAAAAGTTGGCTGTCCCCACCGCCGATTTTATCACTTATTGTTATTCCCATAACCAGGCCCAATAGCGCAAAGCTGATTACCACCAACATCTTGAAAATACGCCAGCCGTAGAAAATGCAAACCGCCCCGAAAGACATAAAGGTCAGCGCCTCGAGCAAATTGAGCGAGGTGATATATTCCCAAATCAAGTCGATGGGGACAATTCCTTCTCCTGCTGCCTCTGGGCCTGCACTTTCAACCGCCAGGGTAAGGATAGTAACACAATCCATCATTTTTCCCCTTAATTTCCTTTCAATTTCTCACAGTAACCTGCAATTGATTACTATAAAATTTCTCAACGCAAGTGGGTCCCAAACCCGGGTTCCCATTTCGCAAAAAGCCGCGAAATGGGGGCCTCCACAAAACAGGGTCCCCGTTATGTAGTCCGCCAATGTGGCCTTGTTTCGTCACGTCTTTGCTTATCCTTTTTCGCTTCTTTTCTTCTTATCGCTTTACTCTCCAGCCACGGACAAAGTAATAGCTGCTCAATCGTGCCGAAAACTATCATCGCTATAAAGACAGCGGCGTAAAATAATGTTCTGCGACTAATACTGCTTATGGGCACAGCACCTTTGTATAATAACAGCAAAATCATACCGCCAAAAACGAGCAGCGTCCCCAGAGTCGCACAGCACAAAGCCGAAGTTAAACGCCAGAGGAAGAATCCGCCCATTATGAAGATTGCCGCCAGCGCCGCTATTATTATCCAATTATACGCCGGCATTTGTAAACAGGCCTGTTTTATCTCATTGGTAAAAAAAACTGTGTGCACTTTCAGTATGTGTATGCTTTCGTGGATGTTGATATATGGAGAGCGATTTGATATTTTCTCTTGATTAAAAGGATAATAATTGAGCATGTGTTCTTGCGAATTTTCAATGTACGGTCCGGCCAAAATGGCAAGGCCAAGAGCGGCTGCCAGTGCCGCTGTTAGGATTGTGATAAAAAACTTTTCGAATATTATTGTGATAACCGCAGCTACGGCTGCGGAAATCATCACTGACATAGTATTTCGGCCGATTATAAAAAATCCACAAATACCGCCACCGACCGCACCTACGACAGCGACCAAAAGTCTTCTAAAGCCAAGGCCGCCGAGCCAGACAAACAGCCCAATCAGAACTGCTGCCAACCCCGGCGCGATTAGAATTATGGGGCTGAAGCTTACTGCCGTTTGTTCAAAATTTTGTGCAATTTCAAGCATAGCGCCTTTACCAGCCGTGCGGACAAATTTATTGTTCGTTTATTTTATTATTTATCGGCCTATTTGCACAATTTCCGTTAAATAGCTAAATGTTTTGCAGATATGAGGCCAAAAACGCTGATTTCCCCTCATAGAGCGGCTATAATGCGGATGAGAGGAGTCGAACCTCCACGAGCCGAAGCCCACAGGCACCTGAAGCCTGCGCGTCTGCCAATTCCGCCACATCCGCAGTGAACCCCGCCCCTCCGAGGGGCGGGGTGAATACCCAATTATCGGGAGTTCTCCCCGTTTCGTCAAGAATTTTAGCCCAGCACATCGACGGACCTAAGCTCAATTGGTGCGGGACAAAACTCCGATGTCATTACCGGACGTCTGTTTGGGTTGACCCGTGTCTTTCGGGAAAATAAGGTCCGTCTCAAATAAAACCGCGATTTTTTGCCTTTGGCAGTTTTTTAAGTATATTTTAATTAGTATATTTTAAACAGTAAAACCTCGAAAAGGGCAGGAGCTTCTACACCTCATTTTTGAGCTTCTTACCCCTATTAAGTAAACGCCGAACCCGGCAAAGCAGAACGCTCGTTGCGAGACTGTTTGCAATTTACCGAGGTTAAAACCTGATAAATGGTGATACTTGAGGCAAGCGAATGGAATCTGCACAGGTTATCTCTAACATCTCTAAACCAGACACCGTTCTTCTTTTCGGTGAATTTCTCGTCTATAAGGGTCTATTAACCCGCAGAGCATTGGTCGAAGCGCTAAACGACCAGCGAGAGCGCGGCGGCCGACTCGGCGAAGTATTGCTTCGACTAAGGATGTTAAGCGACGAGGATATTACTCGCGCCCTGGCCGAACATCTCTCGATGGAGTACGTTCGTTTCGATGATGTTAGCAAGATAGATATGAACATCGCTCGAATGTTGCCTGAGAGCGTCACCAAGCGATTCTGCCTTGTAGCCATCGGCGAGAAAGACAAAAAAATCATCGTTGCGATGGCTGACCCGCTCAATGTTATCGCAATAGATACAATCACACTGAAAATAAAGCGGCAGATTAAAGCAGTAATTAGCTCGCCTCAGGAAATTCGCCATGCGATAGAGGTGATTTACCACGGCAGCGATGTTGAAGAACAGCGGCTTCGCGACATAGTAGAGCTCGAAGCCGGTGAAGAAGAAGCACTTGAAGCTGATATGGCAGAGACGGATATCAGCGGCGAATTAGCTGCAACCAAGCCGCCTGTAATTCGCTTTGTTGATTTGCTGTTAAGCCAGGCCGTTAAAAGCAGGGCAAGTGACATTCATATCGAGCCGCAGGAGCATTCAATGATGATTCGCATGCGAATTGACGGCGTGCTTCGTGATATGGTCCCGCCGGCCAAAAAGATGCAGGCTGCGGTTGTCACCAGAATTAAGATTCTCTCCGAAATGGACATTGCCGAACGCAGATTGCCCCAGGACGGCCGATTCAAAATAAAGACCTCCGGCAGAGATATAGATGTCCGGGTATCGGTAATTCCAACAATATACGGCGAAAAAGTGGTGATGCGAATCCTCGACGCATCAGCCGTAAGTCACGACGTCGACCAGCTTGGCTTTGAACCCGAACTTCTCGAAGAGTTTAAAACCGTATTGTCACAGCCCCACGGCATCATAGTTGTCACCGGCCCGACCGGCAGCGGTAAAAGCACCACGTTATATGCAGCCCTGAATTACCTCAAAGACCCAACGAAAAATATTACAACTGTCGAGGACCCTGTCGAATACCGTCTTGCCGGGATTAACCAGATTCAAATCAAGCCCGAAATAAATCTCGATTTTGCAATATGCCTGCGGGCAATTTTGAGACAGGACCCCGACATAGTTCTAATAGGTGAAATTCGGGACAAAGAAACGGTCGAGATTGCCATAAAAGCATCTCTGACCGGCCATCTCGTCTTGAGCACCTTCCATACCAACGACGCACCCAGTGCGATAAGCAGACTGGTCTATATGGGAATTGAGCCGTATTTGCTGGCTTCCACGCTGAATTTAGTCATTGCTCAGCGACTCGTGAGAAAAATTTGTACGCGCTGCAAAGAACCTGTAACCTTAAGTAAGGAAGTCATCAAGCGTTTGAATATTGACCCCGGGCAGGCCAAGGACGCCGTCTTTTACCACGGCAAAGGCTGCAAAGCCTGTGGAGGGACGGGCTATTCGGGTAGATTGCCCGTATTTGAGTTCTTGGTTATGGACAACGATATCAGGGAAAAGCTCATTGCAGAGGTCAATGAATCGCAAATAAGAGCTATGGCACGTGAAAAAGGCTATGGGGGGTTACTCGAAAGCGGCATAAGTAAAATGCTACAGGGTTTAACCACCGCGGAAGAGGTCCTTAGCGTAACATTCACAGAAAATATAAAAGCATAGATGCTGGATGACGAGCCCAGCCCCTCCGAGGGGCGGGACGAGCATCGAGAATCGAGTCCGATTTTTACTAAACTCAAGCTTTTCAGACGCCGATAACAAGGCGTAAAAAGATACCACACATGTAAATGTGTGGAGGAGAAGGAAGAAAAAAGAGACCACACACTTACGTGTGGGGAATGTAGCTTAATGTGATGAAAAACTATAAGTATATTGCTCGGGATGTGGCAGGCGTGCGAAAGGAAGGCCTCTTACAGGCGGCCTATCCAAATGACGTACTTAGCTGGCTTCGCGAACAGGGCTTTACCCCTATCTCTGTCAACGAGATGTCTGTCAGCGTCAAAGAAACCCACCAAACACCTCACCGAAAGCGAATCAAATCAGCAGACCTGGCGGCGCTTTGCTGGCAGTTGAACACAATGGTAGACGGAGGAATTCCCATTACCACTGCTTTACAGGCCGTCGGCGAAGACATAGAAAATTTACAGCTTCAGCAAATCCTACAACAGATCCTGGAAAAAATGCAGAAAGGCCAACCTTTATCGGATTGTCTCTCGGAATATCCGAAGGTCTTCAACCAGCTGTCCTGTGCGATGATATTAGCCGGTGAAACCGGCGGTAATCTCGCCGAAGCACTCCACAGACTGGCGGAGTATTTCGACAATCGCGATAAATTGGCGAAAAAGGTCAAGGGCGCGATGGCGTATCCGGTCTTCGTATTCACATTTATTATCCTGATAGTCATATTCATAATGGCTTTCGTTGTTCCGCGATTCCGCACTATGTTCGACCAAATGGGCGCCGAGCTGCCCGCTTTTACGAGAGGCTTTATGGGTTTTTACGATACGCTGCGCTACAATCTGATTTATATTATCGGCTCTGTGCTGCTGATAATCACTTCCGCAATTCTTACCTCCAAAACAAAAAAAGGGCACTATCTCTTTAGCAGAATCGCCCTGGCCCTGCCTTTGTTCGGCAAGGTACTCCGCCAGGCCTTCGTCACAACGTTCTGCAAAACAATGTCAACGTTAATTGCCGCAGGCGTTTCGGTGCTTGAGGTCTTCGATATCCTCTCCACAATGAGCGGTAACGATATTATAAGGTCGGCGATAACGCAAACAAGAGAGAAAATTGTCGGGGGCTCAAACATCTCATCGAGTATGGCCGAGACCGGCTTCTTCCCTAATATGCTCGTCAAAATGATGCAGGTCGGCGAAGAAAGCGGCTCACTGCCAAAGGTGCTCGACAGAACCGCTATCTATTACGAACGAAAGGTCGATTCTCTGATAACGACTCTGATGAGCTTGCTTGAGCCGATAATGATTGTAACAGTTGGTGCGGTTGTATTGGTGGTAGTTCTTGCACTGTATCTGCCGATCTTCTCGATGTCGCCGTCGGGAGGCTAAGGCAAACAGCAAAAAAAATGAAAAACTAATATAGTCGCTAATGAATTTGGTCGATTGTGGTTGTGGTAAATCAGAGAGGATACCTGCTTTCGCAGGTATAAGCGTAATATTAAAACTTTTTTAGGAGAAGTTAAAATGAAAAGCAGAAAAGGTTTTACACTGATTGAGCTGATGGTCGTAATCTTCATCGTCGGCATCCTGGCTGCAGTGGCAATTCCGATTATGCGAGGCCGAATTGACGCAGCCAAGTGGTCGGAGGGCAAAGCCGGTGCCGGTAGTATCCGCACCGCAGCCCGGGCGTTCTGCGCTGAAAAGGGTTCGGGCTGGACCGGGACCTGGGCTCTAGTCGACGTGAACGAACTGGGTTTTGCAGACGGCGACCTGGACGGCAAGTACTTCAGCGATGAATCTTATAGCATCTTGTTCAGCGCCTACGACACGTATTCTATTACGGTGGACGCCAGTGATTCGACCCGCACCGATAAGCCTACAACGCCTGACCAGGTAACGCTGAACCAGGACGGTACCTGGGGCGAAACTCCGTAAGAATAGAGTCCATTTTGTCATCCGCCTCAGGGCGGACACCTCAAATTGTCTGTTCAGACGAAGACGTGGGGGCCTTAAGGCCTAAGGCCCCCACCTTAGATTAAAGAGCATCCTGGCTTTTGAGGGGGGTGATAAAGACTTTTTTATTTCCCCGGCTCCAACGGAAAATCAGGCCAGCCCCGCCCATATTATGGGCTGGGCCAGCAGGAAATCGGACCTGGTATCCTGATACCCTGATGACCACTGCCTGATAAGCTTGGTACCCTGATAGCCCACAAAATGGGGGCTCCTCTCAAATAAACCCCGTTAGAAATTCCAATGGGGTGAAATAAGAATATAGTACAAAAAGGTGAAGATTTCTAACGGGGTAAACCAATTTTTTTTGCCTTTGACGGTTTTTTGTAGTATATTTTAATTAGTAAAGCGTGGAGAAAGGGGCAGGCTTTCACACCCCATCCTGTAAATCCCGTCTAAAAATCGACCCTGGAAGGTCAAGTAGAGAGGATGGCGGTTATGGCTGTTAAGCGGCACAGATGCGCAGCGGCAATGACTCTGGTCGAGGTAATGGGGGCGATTCTCATCCTAACAGTGGCGGTTATCGGAGCCTCCGCATATAGATACCATGCCGCCCTGGATGCGCGAAAAGCTGATGAGAGGGCAACGGCTACCAGAATCGCAGTGCTGCTTTGCGAGAATTGGCGCGGTGTAAGCGGCGCTGTAAGTGGCGACGAGGCCTTTAACCCGGAAAACTATTGGGGCCACGGCCTGTCGTTTAATTCCAGCAGCGAAAGCCAAGTGCCGGCGGATTTTACAGAATTGGCAACCTACACAATTGAATTAAATGGTATCAACTACTATACGACTCTGTCATGGAAAGACGTTGCTACCGGATTGAGGGCCTTGAATGTTGTCGTGGCCTGGAATCAGCGAGGTACCGGCTCAACGGCTTTTGCAGATGCTGATAAATCATTCAGGCTCACAACATACACCACTTATTAGCCTTTTGAAAGCGTGAGAGCATAAATGTTTAAGAAGAAGATTCAAAATCGAAAAGGCTTTACCCCGCCCCTCCGAGGAGCGGGGTTTACGAGTATAGAGTTGATGATAGCCACAATGATTGGGGGTATCATCATGCTTGGCGTCGGTATGACAATAGCCGACAGTCACCGAGGTTTCAATGCAATGTACGACCGCGTATACTCCGATGTAGTGACCGACGGCTACATCGCGAGGAAAACCTTTGACAGTGTGATTCGCAGGGCAACCAGGACAAGGTTCTTACTGGATAGTGCCGGCAATTGGCTCGAGGTTTATTACTGCCAGGACCCCAATACCACTATTGTTGACCACTATGCACGTTTCTCTGAGACTAACGGCGAACTGAATATCGAGTATGGCAGTCTGAATCCCAGGCAAACTCTGAGCACCCGCACTATCTGCGGGAACGTAGCCGGCTGTATTTTTTTCAAGGGGGCCGGTTACTCCGCCCAGATGATACTTACACTCGACAACGGCTCGGAGACAATTACCGTTGTCTCGTCCGCTGTTATGCACAATCAATAATTGGTGATTGGTGAGTAGTGATTGGTAACTATTTAACCAATTACCAATCGCAGATTGAGAGGCAAGGTCGGGTGAATAGAAAAAAGCCGCTACAATCAAAAAAACTGGCCCCGTTAGAAATTCCAAAGGTGATAAGAATATGGCAGAAAAAGGGAAGATTTCTAATGGGGCGGGCTTCGCAATACCCCTGGCGATGCTTGCGGTCATAATATTATCCGTAATAGGTGTGGGATTGTTGAGTCTCGGTATGCACGGCCGTCTCTTCGCGGTACGAACCGCCTCGGATATTGCAGCGCGCTGCGCTGCCGATGCCGCGCTGACAAAGGCCGTCTTTGAAATGAACGAGAAGCTGAAAGTTACACCCTGGGATGGAAGCAGTCTGCCGCAGGCAACAGATGAAATACTGCCGAATTCTGACGCAACTTTTAGCTATACAATTACAGGAGACATCGAGAGCGGTTATATCGTTGAATGCATTGGAAAATCCGGCCTGGCCGAAAAAAGGATTACCTTCAATTTGGAATTGCAGGGACCGTTTGAGCCTCCGATCTTGACCCGGCAAACTATCATATTGAAAGCCGGGACGTTAATTGAGGGATACAACTCTCTGGATCCATGGGACACTAATATACAAATACAGATTGGCACCAACAGCATTTTACCCGACAGCATAATTCTCAATAACGGTGTAATTGTGAACGGCAATGTCTTTATAGGTGTCGGGGGCGACGTCGAAAACGCTATAAAAGACTTAGGCGCCAGTATAAACGCAAAGTATGCTATTACTGAAGAGATTGAGTTTCCGGCCGTAACTCCGCCGGTGCTTGCCGATATGGGTACAGGCATTAGTGTCCACGGTACAACCCTGACAATCGGGCCGGACGATACCGGTCAATATGACCGGATTCAGGTGAAACGTGCCGCCAATCCGGGAATACTGCAAATAAATGGTGGTGATGTTGTGCTATATGTGACCGGAGACGTCGGTCTTGGCCAGGAGTGCGAAATTATTATAAGGGAAGGTGCATCTTTAACTTTATATCTGGACGGCGATTTGAATGCGGGTAATGAAGCCGGAATCAATAATGAGAGTCTTCCGGCAAGCTTAAAACTTTTCGGTACGGCTACAGAAGAGCAGCAGCTCACCCTCAAAGCCAAGAGCGAATCCCTGGGTGCAGTTTACGCCCCGAATGCAGTAGTTACTCTTATGGCCGATGGTCATGTACGCGGGTCCATTGTCTGCAAAAGTTTTGAGATGAAGAGCGGCGGCAATTTCTACTATGATAAAGCGCTGAGAAATGTCGGCGCCGATGATGATGCCGTGCGCTTCGTAGTAAAACAGTGGCGCGAAGAGTAAAGAGTATTGACGATTGACGATTTCCAATTGACAATTGAAAATAGAATTAGCCACGAAGCCACAAAGGAAGAAGTGAAATAAAAAATATATTCTTAGTGTCTTGGTGTCTTTGTGGCAAAAGATAAAAAATAGTCGAAAATTGGAGATTGAGAAAGGGAATGTCAAAATGAGTATAAACAAGTTACTACAATCAAAAAAGCCCGGCTCGGCAATGGCCCTGGCGCTGCTTGTGGTCATAATATTGGTTGTAATGGGTACCGGATTGTTGAGCCTCGGTCTGCACGGACGTATATTGGCGTCACGAACCGCCTCGGAGATTGCGGCGCGCTGCGCTGCCGACGCCGGGCTGGTAAAGGCTGTCTTTGAAATGAACGAGAAGATAAAAGTTAAACCCTGGGATGATAACACCCTGCCGCAGGCAACAGATGCAATATTGGCGAATTCTGATGCAACTTTCACCTATACGATTACGAGCAGTCCTGACTACATCTACGACGTGGATGTAACCGGCAGAGCCGGCCGGGAAATAAGAAAAGTCAGCTGCACTCTAACTTTAGTAGGCCTGTTCCGAAATGCGATATATGCTCAAGACAGCTTAGTATTAGAGAACGCCTTTCTTATCGATGCGTATAGTTCTGAGCAAGGCCCTTATGGTGGGGTCAACGCGCTCCAACCGACAACCGTCGCTACCGGCGACCCGAACGCTGTGGTAATGGGCGACGGAACTATTTATGGTGAATTTCTGGTGGACTATGGCAGGGAGCTGCCTGCAATATCACCGCCGACAGAACCTCCATTTGACGTCAGTAAGGGGACAATAACCAGTTCGACCGTTTTAAGTAGCAACGGCACGTATGACTATATCGACCTGACGTCTGGCGACACAATAACCATTAGTGGTGATGTAACACTTTATGTGACGGGAATTTTTGAAATTAAGCAGTTTAGCGTAGTGGAAATCCTCCCGGATTCATCTTTAACGCTCTATCTGGGCGGCAATCTCAATCTACGCAATACAAGCACGGTTAATACCCTGACGCAAATACCGAGAGACTGTCAAATATATGGGGTTGGTGGCAGTAACCAGACTTTTTTGTTCGAGCAGAGTGCGGTTTTTTACGGGACTATTTACGCTCCTGACTGCGATGTTATTTTTGAGAACAGCTCACAGTTATATGGCGCCGTTATAGCAAATAATACCGAACTAAGAAATTCAGCTGAATTGCATTTTGACGCGACTCTGTTAAAAGCCAGCATTGACGAGGTGGGGGCTGAGTTCATAGTGCAGCACTGGCAGGAAGAATAAACTCGTCCCGTTAGAAATTCCGCAGAAGTGGCTCAGTCTGGAAAAAGGGCGATTTCTAACGGGACTCGATTCTCGATTCTCGATACTCGATACTCCTGTTAGGTTATCAGTTTATCAGAATATCAGGCAGTGGTTATCAGGGTACCAGGGTATCAGTTCCACATCGTTATGTTCGCCCTTTTTCTCCTGATATCCTGATTTTCTGATGGCCTGCATCCTGTTGTCCTGATACCCTGATTTCCTGATTGCGAGCATCGAGCATCCAGTATCAATTATTTATAGGACTCGCCATCTTAAAATCACCCGCATCAGCATATTAAACCGGCATATTGTAATTTCTACGTTAAACAGCCGCTTTTTTAAGCCGATAGATAATAGCGGATAGTTATATCGGATAGGGCACACCCTAAATGCTAAAAAAGATTAAAGAACTTATGGACTTGGATTGGAAACGATCGTTCAGGTTTGAGCTTGAGCGCCACGAGGCCTTCGGACTGGATATTGGCTCATCGGAAGTCAAGCTAATCCAGCTTCGCAAAAACGGCAACGGTTACGCAGTTACTGCAGCCGGCATAGCTGCCATTACAGCGGGCGAAGATAGCAAAAATCACAGGGAAATAAACACTGTCAGGGCAATTCGCGAATGCCTTGAGTCAGCCGGGATTCAGACACAACTGGCCGTTTGCAGTGTATGCGGCCCGGATGTCGCAGTGCGCCATTTTAAGTTTCCGCCATTGTCGCCGCAAGAAATAGAGGGAGCGGCTTTGCTCGAAGCTGAACAGGTCTGCCCGTTCAACGTTCACGACGGGCCTGTTGACTATCAATTGATACCCAATGGCGAAGATAGTGTCACCGGCATTTTAGTAGCGGCAACGAATAAGCTGATAAAAAGCAAAGTACAACTCGCTAAAAATGCTTCTCTTGACTGCGTCTTGATGGACGTCGACGGATTGGCACTTTTGAATTGCCTCAGCGAATACGAAAAAAACAATACCGGCTCCATTAAAAGTAAGACGGCTGAGCCGTCTGCCTCGCTAACGGCGGGGGCCCCTGACGGAGCGGGACGAACAACCACAGCCATTCTGAACGTCGGCGGCGATTATACAACTCTGGCAATTATGGGCGAGAATATGCCGTTTATCCGCGATATGGCCTACGCAAGTAATGATATTGTTAAGCACATCGCAATCGAAAATGATATCTCGACAGAACGTACCTGGAAGATTCTGTTCGGCACGGGATCCCAGCCCGTGCTTGGCCAGGATGGCCAAGCCACACCGACAGAACCGCCGATTACACTCGGTGACAGTTTGGAGAAGGCCTGTCAGAAACCAATTGCCGATGTTACCGAAACGTTGCGCTACTACACGGCTCAGGAGAAATCAGCCATTGTCGAAAAGATATTTGTCTGTGGCGATTTCGCCCGCGTCGAAGGGTTCGTCGAGTTATTGGACAGCCGGCTTCCAGCAAAAGCTTCTGTGTGGAACCCATTTGATAAAATACCCTGCGATGCAGGCCGGCTTTGTGAAGATACTCTTCAAAAGAACGGCCCCGCAATGGCAGTGGCTGCCGGTCTTGCTATGAGGGAAATATAAAGTAGCGTGCTCGATGCTGGATACTCGATGCTCGCCCAGCCCATCGGATGGGCGGGGCTCGTAAAAAAGAAAAAAGCGAGAATCGGGTATCGAGAATCGAGTATCGAGTATCGAGAATCGAGTATCGAGTATCGAGAATCGAGAATCGAATAATGTTCACGATAGATTTGTTAAAGGGACAGGGTATTCCGGCAAAGAGCAGGCCTGAAGGCATAGCTATTGCCGCCGCAACCCTTGCAGTGCCCGTTATTATCGCAATAGTAATGTTCGGCCTTTATCTGCGAAACAAAATCATCATATCAGTACAAAAGCAGCAAATAGTTAATTACGAAACAAGGATTGACGAATTGTCGGACGCTGTAGAGCTGCAAAAATCATTCGAGAACGAGAAAAACGCTATAGGCAGTTGCTTATCAGAAGTCTCAACATTTATCGGCAGACATACTCAGTGGTCGCCTGTTCTGGCGACACTGGTGAAGAATAT
>JAUXAH010000432.1 GCA_030614945.1 Phycisphaerae bacterium | reverse complement strand
CAAGGGCGGCCGGAGTGGGCGAAGCCCGCCGGACGCCGAAAAGGGACCGAGGCAGGGATGCCGAGGGACCGTACCGGCGGTGCCGAACGACGACGACCGCCGAGGCCGAAGGCCGAGGCACGCACGGCCGGGGCCGGCAGGAAGCCGGCCAGCAACCGAAGGTTTGAGGGAGCGACGGCCGGGCGGAGGAGGAGAGAGGCAGCGAACGGCGGAGCCGATGCGAAGCGACAGCAGCCGCCGATAGCAAAAACCGGGCCGGGGGCAGAGCCTACCCGGGACCGGCTTTTTGCGCGGCGGTCGTGTTGCAAAGCGAACCAAAGCCGAGCCGAAGGCGAAGGACCGGAAAGCTATGACAATCGTTACAATGTTAGGGCGGTGCGGCCGATTTGTAACAAGCTTGGTGAAAACACCTTTGGCAAAGTCAGGGATTGAGGTCGGAAAAACCATACAAACCGCACTACGTTCCAGCATCAAACGGAGTTTGATGCGGTACGATGCTCTCACCTTACGATTGGAATAACCATGCAGACCGCACTACGTTCCAGTACCGGCCATTCAGGGCCGGTACGATGCGATGCTCTCACCTTACGATGGGGATGGTCTGGCGTAACGGACTACGTTCCAGTACCGGCCATTCAGGGCCGGTACGATGCGATGCTCTCCTCTTACGATTGATTTGGCCTGGCAGACCCGACTACTGGCAAGCCACGGCCGGTCAGGGCCGGGGCGGTGAGATGCTGTACTGTGCGATGTTAATGATGTTGTGATGCAGACTTGATGCAAACGTGATGCGGACCTGATCTATACGCTATTTGGATAGTTGTGGGCTATGTTGGGGCATGCAGGGCGGTTGGTTGAGGGTTGGGTTTTTTTCTGAAACAAATTTTTGCTGTATAAGGGGATGGTTTTTGGGGGTTAGTATCGGGGTTTATATCTGTAAAATTGCTCGATTTTACGGTGGTAGCTCTGTGGGGTCATATTTAATTTTGACATTGATATTGTTGGTGCCATCCCGGAACGATGAGACTCGATTGGTAGAGTCGATGCTCCACTGGTCGCAGAGAATTGGAACGATAGGGATGAAATTGAATTGCCGGCTGAGGATCTCCATTTTTGGGAGATTGTAATTGAAATCGACGTTGTAGTCTCCCATAATTTAAGTCCTCGCAGCTTCGCAGATAGCAAAGGTATCGAAAGGACCAACAGCGCTGATCAGACGTTGATCGATAGAACCTGCACCATAGATCAGTGAGTGGATTGTGCATTGGTGGTTTTGTTGAATCCAGGCGTTAATCCCAGAGCCTAATATACAGGCATTGCTCTGACGATCTGGGGCTCCATGACAACTGTCAGGGTTAATCGGGTCAAAAGCATGATGTTGGACAGTTGCAATGTAGAACTTATCATTTTCGATTTCTGGCCAATCCGGGGGCACTGGTTGTCCCATTGTAAGGCTCCTTTTGTCTCGAATTGATTTCCTCGAGGTGGCATTTTAATATCCAATCGATCAGGGATGCAAGGTCTTTTACGTCCCAGGGGTGTCGACTATCGATATCGGTTTGAAAAGTATACAGCTCGGACGGGGTGAAGATGATGCAGTAATTATTTTCGGTCGATTTGATTACATGCATCTTGGCTCCTTTCGGTTTGAATCTACTATTTTAACAGTAAGCATAAAAATGTTGATGACGGTATTGACTGCGAACAGAAAAAAAATCAGGATAAATTGTTTATCAGTTATTTTGGCTCCTTTTGGGATTTACGTGCGTTACGTTTTCCAGGGCGACTGTGTGCAGATCTGCGAGGCTTTTTCCGGCGATCGTTGAGCCGAGTAACGTACTTTTTGTATGCTCGATGATGAGCCTGTTTACACTTCGGAGAACAAAAACCGTCTCGGTCAGTCCAGCTTTTGCTTTTATAGTGTGTTCCGCACCATCGGCACCACCAATGATACTTAGACATTTGAGCTCCTTTCAGGCGTTACTGTCAGGCCCAGGGCCGGAGCCTGGCGAATCGTATGATCTTGCAGCCAGGCTAAACGTCGGAGTAACGCACCAAACTGTGGCGGGGCTGCAGTTAACTGTTTCAACTGTAAAGCCCCGCAC
>JAUXAH010000553.1 GCA_030614945.1 Phycisphaerae bacterium | reverse complement strand
GTAACGCTCCTGATTGAAGCTTCGAGCTTTTTTTCGTAAAAGACAGATATTTTATCACAGACTTCACCAAGCTTGCCGCTCTTTTCCCCTGCCCGGAGCATCTGGATAATCCCGGGTGCGATTAACCGGGTTCGGCCCGCTTCGCCGCCCGCCGAAATCAGTATCGACTCTGACAACTGGTAGCCGTCGCGAATCTTTTCGTCCGTCTCAGCCCAGAGCTGCTGAAAATAGTAATTTTCACACGAGCTTTGCATCACTTCTATCGAGTCCAGCAGGCTCACGCCCGTATTGACCATTGTCGCCATAATACGCATACTGCGGGTTACTACCATATCGATAAACATTGTGCCTAATACGGGTGTGCGGATTTTTATAAAATCTATCACCCGCCGGCCGGTTAACGTCCCGGCCCAGTAATACACTGCCATTGACCCTAATATCGCCACTGTCACGACACCCGTCATCACCTGGAAATCCCCCAATATTTTACTGAAGCTGACCAGTATTTGAGTGATTTTTGGCAGCGAGGCCCCCCTGGCTTCATAAATTTTCATAAATCTCGGCAAAACAAAGAACATCAGCGTCCCGGTCGCCACCACGGCCATTATCGCCATTATAAATGGATACGTAAGCGCCCCTTTGATTCGTTTACGTGTTTCGGCTTCGAAGTTTAGATAGCCGCTGAGCACATTGAGCATTTCAGCCATCTTGCCGGACGCTTCCGAGGCTTTGACCATACTGATAAACATCGGATTGAAAACTTTCGGGTAGTCGGCCAGCGCTTTTGAAAAATTTTCACCGCCCTTGACCACTTCTGCCACATCCATAATTATCATTTTGAATGTGCCTTGTTCGGCTTGCTCGGCAATAGCATCCAGAGCCTCGCTAAGCACCACCCCGCTGTCAAGCATCACTGATAGCTGCGTCGTGAACAGTATCAGCTCCGCTTGTTTTACCTTTGCCGTATAGGGCCGCCGCCGCGCCGGGACCGCAGCTTGTGACCGGGCCGCGAGACGCTCATTTTGCGCTTGAGAACCCGAGGGCTTTGCAGCGCCCCTCTCACCTGTAAAATCAACCTTTTCTGTAGTTTCTGTTGCTGACACAGACATTTATCAGTTTTCCAACTTTCAATTGTCAACGGCCATTCTCATTGTCCATTGCTTCGGTTGTTCTTAATACTTCCTCGATGGATATAATGCCCGCCTTTACCTTTTCAATCCCATCTAATTGCAAAGGAACCATTCCACTTTTAAGCGCCCTGGCTCTCATTTTTTTCAAACTTGCCTGTTCATTAATCATTTCCATAATTTCCTCATTCGGCACAAAGAGTTCGTGAATGGCAATTCGGCCGGCGTAGCCGGTGTTCCGGCATTTTTTACAACCTACACCGCGATAAAATTTCACGGCCTCCCCGTTCAATTTTTCAACCACCTTTTTTATGCTCACAGACGGCTTATATTCCGTCTTACAATTTGGACATATCTTTCGCACTAATCGCTGAGCTAAAACAGCAATCAGCGAAGCGCTTACAAGATAAGGGGC
>JAUXAH010000223.1 GCA_030614945.1 Phycisphaerae bacterium | reverse complement strand
TCCCTTGTGGTCCGCTCGGAGAAAATCAAGAAGAAACGCGAGCGCACGATACCATTGACCGGCAGGATCCAGCGAGCGATTGACAAATGCAGCAAACACCTCGGTGGTTGGGGTGGCCCTTTGCCATCGCTTTGGGCTTTTACTCAGGGCAATTTACCCGCTCCAATGTCCCGTCGCCAGGTCCAGCGTATCATTAGGCGGGCTGGCCTGCGTGCTTTCAATGAAGCGATCCACCCGCACGTCCTGCGTCATACGTTCGCCACCAGGCTAATGCGCAAGACCAACGCCCGGATCGTCCAGCAGCTGCTCGGGCACAAACGGCTCAGCAGCACGCAGATATACACGCACCCGAATCAGCAGGACCTAAGCATCGCGATCGATACACTTAACGATCCCGACATTCAGTGAAATTCTAAGGGAGCAAAAGCAATGCCAATTCACTTTTGGACAAAAGAACTTGCCATACTAATCACAAAAAAAGCAAGGGTTGTAATACCAGCAGTTATCGCTGCGGGTAGTTTTGTTGGTGGTTTCATCGCGGGTTGGTTCACAAGAAAAAGGACCAAGGCTTAGCAAAGCGAAGCGTAGGCCCGGCCGCCGGCTTTATAGACAGTCACTGTTTTTCAATCTGTTTGTTCAATAGAGCCTGGCAATTCTCACAAAGCCTGGCCTCTGTGTTATCGCTTTTTCTGAATATCCGCAGCGGGACCTCGTTTTCTCCGATCATAAATCCGCAATACGAGCAGACACAATCCGACGTCCCGGTGTCCGGGTTGTTGTTAAAATAAGCCAGTTCAATCCTGGCGATTGATAGCGCCACGTTCATTCTTGCCAATTCATTACCCTTTCCGTCTGGTACGAGCTGTCGGCATTTGCCCTGGATTCTGCTGCCGATGTTCACTCCGGATTCCGCTGCTGATGATCACCCTGGTATGCTATCAAGCTCATATCATCCAGCTGCTGTATAGATTCGTTAGCGTTGATGGAGATATTGAAAATGTCTTCACGTGCAGAGTCAAATTCTCCAGCCTGCGCGTGGACCAGAGATTGCTCAGCAAGTTGGATAATACGTTTCATATGTTCTGTAAAGTTCAACATTATTTTTTTCTCCAAATAAAAAAGGGCACCGCTACATCGTGTCCATACAAGGCTCGCCAAAGCCTACCCTGGAACACGCAAGCGATGCCCCGTTCATCACGGAGCACCGACTTTCTTATGCGTTTCCAGGGGTCAAAACAAAACTTGGCGATTTTGGATGGAACGCGAAACGTCAGCACTAATTTTATTCAATTGTCAAATATGCTTGGGCAGTTTAACATCACTACCCTAACGAATCAAGCTGCCGGCGATCGGCCGCCGGCTTTATAGACAGTCACCCAATATTACTTAATCGCCGCGGTGCTCTCTCAGCTGGTGATCGACGGGAGAAAAGCTCAAGCTGCCGGCCCGGGCGAAAAACTTTCAGCGAATTGTCTGCGTTCGTTTTCTCGCAGTTACTCAAAATCTCCAGGTCGGACAGAAATTTTCTATCTTCCAGGGCGATCCTTTCGCCGACGCCGTGATTTGCACCGCCGCATATACAATGACACTCTGGACCCTCGGCGTCGTGACATTTGGCGTCGCAGCGTCCGACGCAGCCTTCGCTGTTGTAAACTGAATATACCGTTGTCATTTTGTCTATCCCTCCAACTTACGATGCCAGACTGCTGCCGTCCAGCAGGCCCTCGCAGTCCTCGCACAATCTCGCCTCGGCATTATCACTATCCCTGAAAATGCGCACAGGGATTTCGTCCTGGTCGATCTGCCGGCCGCAATACGAGCAGGTACAACCGGGCCGCCCTGTATCGGGATTATCGGTAAACCAGGCAAGGTCTTCGAGCAGCACCGATGGATAATCTTTAGGACGTAATTTTTTAATTACGGCGATGTCAATAACACAGTTTTTACGGGTTTTCTTTGCCGGCGCTTCCAATTCTGCTTTTCTTATCACCATTTTTGTCACCTCATTTCCACCCCAATATATTTATTGCCTAATGTCACTAACTCTGTTATCGGCAGCCGGCAACCGCGGCCGGCCGTTTGATGAATAGCCCCGTCGATTCTGCCCTGCAGAGTCTTTGTCGCCGGCGTTTGCCCTGGACTTCACCGCTGCCGGCGATTCCCTCGAGCGCCGCTGCCGGCGATTTTACTGGATCGCAGCTGCAGCCGAATATCATTCATTACTTTTGGCAGAATATCACGCAGCAGAACCGGCTCATTTTCTATGAGCCGTTTTTTTGCCATTATACTTTCAAGGTCAATCACAACGTCACCATATCTCAAATCGGTATATCATCATTTTCGACAAATGCCTTGTCTGTGAACTGGCAAAACTCGGCACAAAATATCAGATCGGCAACGCCGGTGGGCCCGCTGCGGTTCTTGTCAACAATGAGCTCTGCCAGGGCGATCTTGTCTTTGTTCTTTTCCCGCCAATCACGATCGCCGCGTTTATAATATTCCTCGCGGTGCAGCAGCATAACTATATCCGCGTCCTGCTCGAGCGCCCCGGATTCCCGCAGGTCAGCCATTCGCGGCCGGTTGTCATCTCGTCCCTCTGGTGCCCGGCTCAGTTGTGATAAGGCCAGCACCGGGACGTTCTCTTTTCGTGTTATCCGCTTTAGGTTTTTGCTTAACTCTGTAACTGTATGGCGCAGGTCCTTCTCACGATGTCCTGCCGAAAGCAGCTGTATGTAATCCACAATCACCAGGCCCAGGTCGGCAACTTGCCTATGCTGCCGGATCATCGCGTGGATCGCCGCCGTTGTATCAGCGCTATCGACAATAGTCAGAGGTAATGGATTTTCCGTAATTTCCTGGGCGATAAAATAAAGACTCTCGCGATCTTTTTTTGTCCCCTGGTTCTTTAGCTTGACCTGGTTATAATCCACCCGGGCCAACGTACATAACAGCCGCTGTATAAGCCGCTCGGCGCGCATCTCTAATGAAAAGACCAGAACACTTTTGCCGGCTCTGGCTACGTTGTAAGCGATGTTCAGGGCCAGGCTGGTCTTGCCCATATTTGGCCGGGACCCCAGGATACCAAAATCGTCGGATGCAAAACCGCCAATTATATTATCGATCCTGGCAAAGCCGGTCTGCAAGATGTCACTTTGTTCATACAGGTTGAATACAGAAGCACCCGCCTGAGTAGTACAATTGACAAATCGCTGATCACCGGCCAACGGCTCTAAGTCCAGGACCAGGGCCTGTATCTCCTGCAGTTTTTCGTCGGGCTCACCCGGGCTCTGGGCGATCCCGGTGATCTCGGCAGCAGCGCCTTGTATTTGTCGATCTTTTTCAGCACCGCGAACGAGATCAGCATAGTAAAGCGCATTCGCTGCTGAGGGGCAAGATTCCAAAACGTCTCTTATGTATTCAATGCCGCCGGCCTGGTCCAGGGCCGAATTGTTTTCCAGCAGCCCCATCGCGCACAGCTTGTCCCGCAAAACTACACCGTCTATCACCTGTGGTTTTAAGTCCCTGAGTATTAGGCGGGTCTGGTGAAACCATAGAGCCTGAATCCCCTTGAAAATCAGCCGGTTCTCCGACAAAACGAACGATTCCTCGCGCAGCCTCAGCAGGACGTCCGGGATAACCGCGTTGTCCAGGATCATCGAGGCCAGGACGGCGGCCTCGTTCGCCTTGAATCGGCTAATTGATTGAGTTCTATCCTGCGCCATTTTGCACCTGCCTTTCTTTGTCTTTGGTTGTTTGATTTTCGGCGGCTGGCTAATCGGCCTTGCGCTGCTGCTCGATGCGGGCCTGCATTTCATCTTCGAGCTGCTGTTTGATCTTCTCGCTGGTATCCGGTCGCTTTTCTTTGGATAACTGCTGAGCCTCGGTGACGGTTTTCGATGCAGTACGCAAATTGACTGTGTAGGTATTTTTTTGACGGTGATATTCGTAATCCCGGCGAACAGTCAGATAGCCTAACCGTCTGAGCCGGGCCAGGCTAAAGTCGATGGTCCGTCTGGCTAAGTGCAAGTCTTTGGCGATCCGTCTTATACTCGGCCAGCAATTTTTTTTGTCGCCTTGCCGCCAGGATAGATATACCCAAATCCGAAAGTCGGTCGGTTTTAGCTTGTGATCCAGCAGGGCCGATACAGATACTTCGACGTAATTAGGTTCTGCTTTCATAACGACGCACTCCGTTCTGCGATTGATGTATCGAAATCCGTTCGATGTTACCTGGTGAGCAAAAAATTATGATTTGAGAAAAAATTATCGCCCCGGTTCTGGGAACACCAGGGGCGCTGGAAAACTCCGGTTTTGGCCGGTGAAA
>JAUXAH010000647.1 GCA_030614945.1 Phycisphaerae bacterium | reverse complement strand
ATCGTGCATAAACACCCGTCTTCCGCCTGGCGTGTCGTGGGCTGCATATGTCATTCCCTTTTCTGAATCATAGTATGCATACCAACTATAGCGGGACAACCATTCGTAATCTTCGTCATCAACTTTTGCGTTTTGGCCGTTGCCTAACGGTATCTCTTTCATTATTTTCTCCTGCCTCTGCTCAGCCGGCCTCTTTTTGGCCTGTTTTTATCAGGGGCACTCACTGTTTTAGACATAATCGGTGCGATTTCATCGCACCCTACCGCTGCGGTTCCCTATATTCTATCAAATCAAACACGAGACCAAATCGATGTTGAGCTTTGTTACCTTGAAAGAATACAACTTCTGGATTCACGTCCCTTGCCATCTTCACTATTTTGGCTCTGTTCTCTCTTGACGTTCTGCAACCAAAATAGACTGCCTCAATTTCTTCGGGAAACACGTCATAATCCGTAAATTCTGGTTTGACTTTTTCAGTCACTTCCCTCCATACTCGCCACTCTTTTTCATAATCCCAAATCTTGTTCTTGTGATAAATATATTCGTTAGCGATCTTTATTTCGTCCAATATATCAGTACCTATGCATTCGTTAATCCATTCTTGCGTTGTAAAGAATGTAATTGGATTTGTGTCGTATATTACTCGACGTGCATCAGATAATGTGCTATCCCTGTCACGCAACACTTTCAATTTAAAAACAATCCCTTTATGGTAATCTGCATAGTGCGACCACATTAAAATACTATCCTTCACCGTACTGACACAAAACACTCTGAGATATGGTAATGCTCTTTGCCACCATTGATAATACTGGACCCGAAATTTACCCCGGAGATCACTCAGATTGTCTACCATGCTTTTAATAATGGCTCTCACATACTCTTTGGTGCAATCCTGGCTTGCATATTTATCTCTTAACGCTACAATTGCCTCCCCTATCCCTTCTATGTCCTTAAAGTTTACCTGCTTTTCACTTAGAGCCTATCCAAATAACCCCTGAATTGCCGATATATTCAAAGGCAATGGTGCCTTTGAAAGGATTCAGGGATGAAAAAAAGAAAAACAAAAAACAGATACAGGATTTCAGACGAATTATGGGAAAAATCGAGCCATTGATACCGAAGCATCCCAATACTCATCGTTTTGGTGGTGGCAGACCGAGAGTACCGGATCGCAAGGCAATGGACGGGATTCTTTTCGTATTGCGAACCGGTTGTCAATGGAATGCTTTAAATGAAA
>JAUXAH010000275.1 GCA_030614945.1 Phycisphaerae bacterium | reverse complement strand
TGGGTCTCGTTATCCAGCACGGTAAGAGTCAAATAACCAATCACTTTTGGTTCCACGATTTCCACTTCCTCGATGCCCGCCAGCTCCCACACGCCCCTGTAAGTCACCACTTGGGCCGGCGACATGGTTCTCGTCGCCTTTATCGTCGTAGTCCAGATTCCGATAGGCTCACCTGCGGTTGAGAAGCCGAAATAGTAGATCCCCGTATCAACGTTGTTCATCAGGTTCTCGCCGACAACCACATTTCCGTCAGGATCTTCCAGCGTAATCACAACATTATCGGCGTCTACATTCGCGCCAGAGAAGTCGGTTAGAATGACGTGGAACTTCTGCAACCCGTTCAGGCTCACCTTGTAGTACCTGTCCACCGCCATGTTGAGAACCTTGTCCAGCTCGGCCTTGATTGTGTTCACGAGGTAGTCGTAAATCGTGTTGCAGTTGTCTATGATGTTCTGGGTGTCGGAGAGTATCGTAGTCGTGTTGTTGTAGGTTGCCACAGCATTATCGAGTGTCGGCACCTCGAAATTCTCGAGCATGTTGTCGAGCTGGGGCTTGACCGTTCCCGTCAGATAGTCGTAGTTCGCCACCGCTTGGTTGTACGTGTCGTCGATTGCGGGCTTGACGGTTCCAGTCAGGTAGGTGTATACCGCCACCGCGTTGTCGAGAGTCTTGTCGATGTTCGCCGACATTGTGTCGAGCTGGGGCTTTATCGTGCCAGATAAATAGGTGTAGTTATTCTGAACGTTGTCGAGTATGCTGTCAAGCTCGGGCTTCATCGTGTTCTCCAAGTAGTCCATCACCCAGTTCAGCTCTGAGATGATTGTAGTCTGACCGCTCTCCAAGGTGTCCACATAATTTTTGATGTCCGTTTGACCTTGTTCAAGAGTGTCAACATATCCCTCAACTTGATCCGTGTACCCTTCAACCTGATCTATGTAGGGCACAATCGTGTTCTTGAGGTAGTTGTACAGGTTCTCTCCATCTGTTATCATCGCTGCAATACCCATGTAGAACTCTACCTCATCTACATAATTCTGGATTGTGGTTTGTCCGTCCTCCAGCGTGTCGGTGTACCCCTTGATGACATCCTGACCTTGTTTAAGCAAGTCAATATTGTCGAGGATCAGCAACTGATTACTTTCGACTGCATCGGTGTAACCCATCAAAGTAGTCTGCCCACCCTCCAAGGTGTCAACGTATGCCTCAACTTGGTCCGTGAAGCCGTAGATTGCATCCAAGCTTGACGACAAGTTTTCTGGAACACGGTTCTTTAGCGTAGTTAAATCGCTCAAGATGCTCGTCTGCCCCGCTTCGAGGGTATCGACCCAGCCCCAGATGTCGCTGATTTTGCTCTCTACCGCCGTCCTGTGGGCGGTGAGGCTGTCGAGGATGCTCGTCTGTCCGGTTTTGAGCGTGTCTGTGTACCCTTTGATAATCGTCTGCCCCGCTTCCAGCGTATCGACATAACCTTCAACTTGGTCTGTGTATGTTTCTACTTGGTCGACATAGGGGGTGAGAGTATTTTTCAGATAGTTGTAAAGAGTTTCGGTGTCTGATATCAGAGCAGCCCTACCCATCAGGCTTTCAACCTCATCGCAGTATCCCTCCAGACTGTCGGTGTATCCCTCTACCTGATCCACGTAACCCACAATCGTGCCTTGGTTGGAGAGCACCAAGGTGAAGTTGTCGAAGATGTTGGATTGTCCGCCCTCAAGCGTGTCTACAAAGTTTTGAATTGTCGTTTGGCCCGATTCTAACATCGATGTGTAACCCTCAACTTGGTCAACGAAGTTCTCCACCGTTTCAATTGCTTCAAATACATTAACATATCCATAGGCCGAGGGGTCACCAAGCCTTGTTTTAATCAAGTCCAAGTTGTCCTTTATGTTCTCGGACCAGCTCTCGAGTGTGTCAACATATCCTTCGATCGTGTTCAGTTGGGGCTTTATGGTGTTTTCGAGGTAGTCCCCTATCCAGTTCAACTTAGCGGTTATCGTGGATTGGCCCGTCTCAAGGGTATCCACGTAATCCGTTATCGTTGCCTGTCCCCCCTCAAGTGTGTCGACGTGCCCGATTATCGTGGTCTGTCCGCCTTCCAAGGTGTCGGTGTAATCCTTGATCTCCGTACAGTAGGTTTCTACACTGTCCACGTAAGGAACCACAGTATTCTTGAGATAGTTGTATAAAGTCTCGGTGTCCGTTATCATCGCCGCAACGCCCATGTACGTTTTTATCTCATCGAGCAACCCTTCCACTTGGTCTGTGTAGCCCTCAACATCGTCAACATACCCGATGATCGTAGTTTGACCCCCCTCAAGGTCGTCCGTGTATCCTTGGATGGTTGTTTGTCCGTCTTTGAGCAAGGAGATGTTGTCCAAGATGAGCTGCTGGTTGCCCTCCACCGCATCGGTGTAGCCCTCCAGAGTCGTTTGACCAGTCTTGAGTGTATCCGTGTATCCCTCGATTGTCGTCTGTCCAGTTTTCAAGGTGTCGGTGTACCCCTCAAGTTGGTCGACGAAGTTATCTATTACACCAAGAGCGTGAGCTATATCTGTGTATCCATGAGCGGTTGGGTCACCAAGCACACTTTCAATAGTGTCAACGTAATCACTTATTGTGGTTTGTCCGCTTTCGAGAGTATCAATGTAGCCAATTATAGTTGTTTGACCTGATTCTAATCCATCAATGTACCCCTCGATGGCTGAGATTGTTGCCTCGACAGCGGTTCTGTGCGCGGCGAGGTTGTCCAAGATATTGACTATCGAGGGTTCGAGCCTTATGTGGGCGATGCTGCATGATGTGGTTCCCGCAGAATCCACCGCGACGTAGACCGTCCAAGTCCCCAAATTATCATCCGAGGCAAACGCCCACGAATTTTCATACAGACCAGGACTGACACTCGCACTCGTTTCAACCAAGCCGATGTTCTCCGCTACCAGATTGCTCTGCGGACTCCACAGGTCGTAATTCACGTTGTCCGAGGGCAGACCCGTGATCGGGGCGTTGTTGGCATCCAGAACCAACGCGCTCACCTTGACCGTCTCGCCTGGAACCGTCCAAGTGGTTGCGACGTAAACCTCTGGAGAAAGAACCGTTATTGCTGATTGGGTAGTAAACGTCATCTCGTCCCCGTAGCCAGTTCCTGCCGAGTTCGTAGCCTTCGCACGGTAGTAGTATTTTGTTTCCGGAATCAGATCCGTGAGGTTGCTGTCGTAGGTTCCAGTTCCTCCTACTCCGCAGTCCTTGGAGTATTCGTAGGGCGCACCGCTATCAATGTCGTACTCGATGTACCTCGTTGGATTCTCCCCGCCAGTGTCGGTCACATTTCCCCTCGGGTTGGCAGTTGTTGCTTCGACATCGGTGGCGGACACGGTCACTACGGTCGGCGCCACGACAGGGGGGGTTTCCTCGCTCCCGAACGCTATCAGGTCGTCGCGCCCGCTCTCGTAGGA
>JAUXAH010000387.1 GCA_030614945.1 Phycisphaerae bacterium | reverse complement strand
TTTCCGGCTCTCTGTCGGCCAGATGATACACAAAGGCGATTATATTGTATCGATAAGCAAGCTGACAAAGTGGCTGGGGCGGCTTGCAAAAGAGCTTGGCGCCGAGGTGCTGACCGGCTTTGCCGCTGAAGATATCATTCTCGCCCCGTTAGATAGAAGTAATGTTGGCCGTAAAGCATCTGATTCGGAAAAGTATCTAACGGGGCTCGACGAATCCGCTGATAAGGCAACAGGCGTCAAACTCGTTGACCAGGGTCTTGATAAAGAAAGCAATAAACAGCCGAACTTCGTCGAAGGCGAAATCATAAACGCCGATTTCATCCTGCTTGCCGAGGGGTGCGATGGGCTCTTGACGGAAAAATTTATAGAAAAGGCAAAGCTGCAGAGGCAGTCTCCTCAACTTTACTCGGTAGGCGTAAAAGAGATTATAAAGGTAAGCAGCGAACAATACAAAAAATTCGGCGACACCCGTGTTGTCCACGCTATGGGCTATCCCTTATGGACGCCGGTCATTGGGCCGGGAATGTTCGGCGGCGGAATTATGTATCCAGCCGGTGACGAGCATATTGCCGTCGGGATGATTGTCGGTGCCGACTGGAAATACTGCGATTTTAATCCGCAGGATGCGCTGACGAATTTCAAGAACCATCGCTTTGTAAAGAAATTTATAGATGGAGGCACGGTAGTAGAGGCAGGCGCAAAGATGATTCCCGAAGGCGGATATTACGCCGTTCCAAGAGATGCAGAAACCGGCAGTATAGGTAAAAGCAACGTGATGATTTTGGGCGACAGCGCCGGCTTTGTGAATATGCTCAAAATTAAGGGGCTGCACAGCGCTATTGATTCAGGCATCCAGGCGGCAAAAGCCATTGCTGAAAATTTAAACAACCCCGAGGCGGCAGCATCGAGATATACCGAGCTGATTGGCCAATCGAATGTCGCCGGTGAGATGGCCTCGGCAAAGAACTTCCGGCAGACGGTTGCGAAGTTCGGGCCTTTGCAGGGAATGCCGCTGTCGGTTCTTGGTGGACTGCTGCCGAAATTTAAGGCCGAATATGACTACGAGGCGATGACCATCGCCCCATACCGACTCAAAGGCAATCAGGAATACGATAAGGACACCTTTACCGCAATGGCGGCAACCGAGCATCGCGAAGAGCAGCCCTCACATCTGACGATTCTGGATTCGGATATTTGCAGGACCAGATGCACACCGCAGTTCGACAGTCCCTGTATTACGTTCTGCCCGGCGGGGGTGTATGAGACGGTGCACGATGAAGTAAAGCCGGCTAACCCGTCCAACTGTCTGCACTGCAAGACCTGCCAGAGGAAGTGTCCGTTCGACAATATCCGCTGGACGGTCCCGGAAGGCGGCGGCGGACCACGCTATAAGCAAATGTAAGAAACACATATCACAATAGAATCAAGAACATAGAATCCCGCAAACAACCAGTGCATAAATTATAAGTGCATTACACACTTGCCCTCCTGCGCATTTATATAGGACTTAGGAACCCGGCGGCTCCTATAAAAACACTACGGCAGCCACTGTATTTTAGATATGTGCCGTGAAAAGACACGTCCAGATAAAGTGGCTTTTTTATAAGACCGATAGCATATAGGGAGAAATGCAAAACTATGTTTTTAGTTCTCTATGAGTAAACCCCGCCTCTCCCTGAGGGGCGGGGTAAACAGAGGGACAATTATGTCGGCCCAGTCAAACCCGTTAGAAATTCCGGAGAGGGCAAGAGAGACGGATACTGGATACTCGATACTCGATACTCGACGAGAATCCAGAATCGAGAATCGAGAATCGAGAACGGGGGCAAGGCAGGCAAAAGTTTTTGTAATACTGCTGCTTTCAATGACAGTTGCGGCGATAATCTTAATGGCCCTGGGCAATAATCCTCCCTCCGCCGGTGCATTTTGTCTTTCACGCTATTACCGTCTTGACCCTGTCGAAAAGGCTATAACGTCTCGAGCCGCCCAATCTTCAGGCCGTTGGAGCTACATCGAAATTTACTATAGCAGCACCAAAGCCGGCAACATTGAGCAGTTGGCCTCGTTGAGCGGCCTGGCCGGCCCCGAAGATATCAACTGTCACTTTGTTATCTGCAACGGCCTCGGCGGCGGCGACGGCCAAATACAAACGACCGAAAAATGGCAGAGACAATGGTCAATCATACCAGGCCAAACCTGGCACGGCAACGGTCAGACTATTCGCATCTGTGTTATAGCTGACGGCAAAACCGCCCGCCCAACCGACTTTCAGATAAAAAGCTTAGAGGCGCTCGTAGAAGCGCTGGACAGAAAGTTCAACATTCAGCCCGAATCCATCTGCTACCCCGGCGATTGGTGGTAGCGACAAGCCCCTGTAAAAGCCCGCAACCTGTTCCGGTGGTCTTGCCGGATTCGCCCAAGCCGGATT
>JAUXAH010000111.1 GCA_030614945.1 Phycisphaerae bacterium | reverse complement strand
GACTGACTCTACAGTATTAATAAAACTATGGTACTGGATAATGAACAATAAGCTTAACGTGCTAAAGGAGCTAAAACAGCTTCAGCTTCAAATCGCAGAACTGACTAACAAGAATCCACCTGCTGAAAAATAGCCCTAAAGAGTTTTTTGACAGATGCAACGCTGTCTAATATAATAATGTTATGATTTCAGAACACGATAAAGCGACAATAGTGGATATTGCCCGACGATATGACGCCAGGGAAGTTCTGCTTTTTGGTTCAAGCGCCGACCCAAGCAGAGAAGCAAATGATATCGACCTGGCTGTTGAAGGTGTTGCGCCCGAGCGGTTCTTTAGCTTTTATGGAGACCTGCTTTTTGGTTTATCCAAACCTGTCGACGTGATAGACCTCTCAAATAATACCAAATTCAATAGATTAGTTTATCGGGAAGGAATCCGATTGTATGGCTGAAGTGCATGAACGGATAGAAGCAGAGTTTGAAAACATCGAACGTGCTGTCGCAGAATTGCCTGACAGTGATTCGCTGCCGAACCTTTCATCTCTTGAACTGGCGGGAGTTGCCGCTCTTATTCACAATTTCTATAACGGCATAGAAAACATTCTCAAGCAAATCGTTATTTCCTGCCGCAAAGAACTACCTCACAACTCATCGTGGCATCGAGACCTGGTTAATATAGCGACATCAAACGGCATAATTTCCGAATCAACCGCTAAAGAATTGAGACGATACCTGGCATTTCGGCACTTTTTCAGCCATGGTTACTCATTTGACCTCGATAAAGAGCGGATTACCCCGTTGGTTAAAAACATTCAAGGGACATTGGCCTGCTTTAAGGACGATATAAACAAAGCGCTTAAAAAAATTTAGCCGGTCAGCAGTTCGAATTCTTCGCTGCTGAGGGATTGTCTCAATTTTTGCAGGGCAATCAGTTCAATCTGGCGGACTCTTTCTTTGCCGAGGTCCAAATCTTCGCCGATTTGCTTCAAGGTCTTTGTCATCTTTTTTATCGGCGAGCCGACCAGGCCGAAATGATTTAAGATTATATACTGCTCGCGCTCGTTAAGCTCATCCTTGATAACCTGGGCCAGGCTCTGACGTGCACGTTCGATGGAGACGACACCTATGGCTTCTGTGGTTCTCAAATAACGCTGGATATTTGCTAATGAACCCACTTTTTCCCTGGTGAGCTCTGTACTTTTACCGGACACCTTTGCATATTCTTTGGCAATGTTCAATGAAGCATGCTTGCTGAATCGAATGCCCCTTGTATAATCGAATTCTTCGACTGCTTTGGTCAGTGCGAAATTACCCTTGCTTACCAATTCCAGAAAATTAGGGCCGCCGGCAGCGTGTTTGCCTGCGATGCTGACGACAAGTCGCAGGTTTGCCTCGATTATCATTTTTTTGATTTTCTCGGCCTCGGCCAGATAGTTTTCTATTTCGTTTATCCGAGAACCCGAGACACGAGCGGGTTTCATACCCGTTCTGGTTATGCAAGCCAGGTATTTCAGGTAATTATATCTGCGGAACAGCTCGACTTCGCGTTCTCGATTTAGGACAGGGGTTTCCTTTAATTTCTGCAGGTACTCGGGCAGGAGATGCTCGCCGACTAATTCGAATGGCTCAAGCTTTTTAGCAGAGACGGGCTTGTCCATCTTCATTGGCTTTGCGAGGATCTTTTTTGTGACGCCTTCCTGGAGAAATTCGTCGCTGGCGATGAATTCAATTTTTCTGGCCAGAAGTGCCTTTGCCCTTCGTCGATTTATAATCCGATATATCGAGCTTTTACTACGATTGAAGCGCCTCATCAACTCTTTGACGCTGGTGCCTTGTTTGAACAGCTTATAGAGTTCGGCTGCCTGGGCGGGGCTGATTACGCCGGGCGGCTCGTTAAAAACAGACTTATCAGGATTGGCCTTTTCGTAGTTGGCGATTGTGTACCTGACGGTTTCGTGGACCTTGCCGATTTGAGCTGCTATCCGGTTTATGATTTGATAGCGGCTCATTGTCGTCTTGGCCGCAAGCGCCCTGGCCTGTCTTATAATCAGTTGTTTTTGTTTGTTTGTCAGTCGCGTAAAGATTTTTGCTTTCGCAACGAGATCTGGATTTGCCTTGATGAATTTATTAACGGCCGATTGCAAAAAGCCGGAACGTTTTTTGTTATCGTCAAAGATGAATTTTCGGGCAATCAGACCTTGTTTTCGCCAGCGATGAATTGTTTTTGTTGAAACGCCGAGAGCTGCTGCAAGTTCTTCAATGGTATAAACTTTTTCACGTTGCTCAGCGACGGGACGCGCAAGCCGGCCGCTTAGCTTAGCGATGAAAATCTGCAGGTCCTCAGCAAGTTCGTCGCCTTTTATGAGCTGCTGCTCCGCTGCGTCCTTAGGGTGAAAACCCGTGATGCGGAAGCACACAAACTCGAAGGGATATTCCTTGTCCCTGTCGATAATCGCAAAGAGTTTTTCGGCGGCATCGAGCTGTTTTCGACGCTGCTTCTGGGGCGTAAATCGAAGCTGGGTCAGCAATTGCGCTAATTTTTGATTTTTTATTTGTCGCATAGCCAATGAATAGCGGATAGCATATAGCGTTTAGCGTATAGTTTTCCTTTTCTATCCGCTATACGCTACCCGCTAAACGCTATATTATATTTTCCCTTATGACCAAGTGTCCATTTTACCAAATTAAGCACAAAAAAAACAGTCCTGATTGACGACAGCAGGGCTGTTTTTGGGTAAAAAGTAAAAAATTCCTTACTTTTGCTTTATGCACTTATGCTCTTGTGCCACCTCTTTATGCAACGAGGCTTTTGGCCATATCGACGGCCGAAGCGGCATCGGGGGCATAGCCGTCGGCACCAATCTTGTCGGCATAACCCTGGGTTACCGGTGCCCCCCCTATCATAATCCTGGCTGAAACGCCCGCGTCCTTCAGCGCCTTTACGGTTTTCTCCATACCGGGCATTGTTGTAGTCAAAAGCGCACTCATACCAATCAACTGAATGCCGGTGCTGCCGGCCTGCTCGACAAACTTTTCAGGCCCGACATCGACACCGAGGTCAATAACCTCAAAGCCCGCTCCTTTTAGCATCATTGCCACCAAATTTTTACCAATATCGTGCAAATCACCCTGCACGGTCCCTATTAGAAACTTTCCGACCGGCTTGACGCCGGCCTTGACAAGTTCCGGCTCAAGGATTTCCATCGCCATTTTCATTGCCCGGGCGGCAATAAGTACCTCAGGTATGTAAAACTCATTTTTTTTGAAGCGGCTCCCAACGACGTCCATACCTGCAATTAAACCCTCATCGAGAACACTTTTAGCCGCCGTGCCTTCATCAAGGGCTGTCCTGGTAATTTCCACCGCAGCATTTTGGTCGCCTTTAACAATTGCGTCAGCCAATGCTTTCAAATCTGCCATCTCTATTCACCTCAACCCCGTTAGAAACTTTTCCCTTCGGGTTTCTAACGGGGTCAACAAAATTATGTTGACTTGCTTACATTTAACTTTTTGACGATTAAAACCGTAATTAAACATTATTCCGCAATCCAGAACAAGCACTAAACGAAACTTTTTTACCGCAAAAGCAATTTTTGACGAAATAACGGCATAAAAGCAGATTTATACCGTTTGACACGTGCCAGGTTGTGATATATATTACCCATTTTATTATCTCGGTACTTATTTGTTCTGCATAAGTAGTCTGGATAACACGATAGCTGTCGCTTTAAGCTTTTAGTGCTGATTTTTGGGTTAATTCAAAACTAAATACGCTGTACGAAGCACGAGATACGAAATATGAGTGATTACATAGTTCTGGTAAAACAGGTTCCCGACGTAACGCAAATCACCGACAATGCGTTTGACCTCGAGACCGGCACGCTCATCCGCAGCCGGCTGGCCAGCGTAATCAACGAGCTGGACTCGCAGGCACTGGCTTTTGCAAATCAGATGAGGCGGGACAGCGGTGACAAGAACGGCAAAATCATTGCCTTAACTATGGGACCGCCGATGGCTGAGGAGGTCCTGCGATACGGCTTGAGCCGATGCGCCGATACGGTTGTGCTGCTGACCGACAGAACCCTGGCCGGAGCGGATACAGTGGCAACGGCAAATCCCTTAGCATTTGCTGTTAGAAAAATAGTCAGAGAAATTCTTAAAGCAGACGGCGATTATTATGTCGTTTGCGGAATGCAGTCGGTGGATGGTGACACGGCCCAGGTGCCGCCGCAAATCGCTGAAGAGCTGGGTTTGCCCTGTATAGCTTATGTCACCAGGGCGGAATTCAAAAACAAGCGGTTCGAATTCACACGCATTATCAGCGGCGGCAGCCAGGTAGTTGCCGCCAGGAAGCTGCCGGCGGTAATAACCGTTGCCAAGTATGAATACCCTGTGTTTGCAACATTTGCGGCAACGCGACAGGCGAGCAGGATGGAAATTATTCGCTGGGGCAGCGATGATATCCAGGCAACCCACATCGGCGTTAAAGGTTCGAAGACGACTGTAATACGGGTTTTCCCACCGGGCAAAAGCACCAGAAAATGCGAGCAGGTCGGCGATGCAAAAGCATTAGCCGGGCTGCTTGTTGACCAATTCAAGAGCAGCGGCGCCGAGGCCGGCGAGGACGCCGATACTCAAACAAGCCGCTACATTTTGCCCGGCAGGCGAGCGAGTTTGTTTGACAGAAGCTTCGAGGGGACAAAAAAGGAAAACGAAGATTTTGAAATTTTAGCCGACAAGCTCAAGGAGCTCGGCATTACCGAGATTAGCCGGATTGATGATGCGAATAAGGAAAAGATTCTTGCTGCGGCAGGGGAGCATTTCCATAAGAAGGCATTGGAGGATATGATAAATGGTTTGCAGTTGACCGAGCCAAGCTATGAGGGCGAGGTTTGGGTCGTCGCCGAACACAGTGATGGCGCGATACATCCGGCGACGTGTGAGCTTATCGGTAAGGCACGTGCGCTTGCGGATTCTCTGGAAACCAGAGTAGGCGTTGCTATAGCCGGCTGCGAGGCCGAGCCAATGGCGAAAGAATTAATCGCCGCCGGTGCAGACAACATCTACATCATCGAGGACAAGCTGCTCAGCATATTTGACCCGGCTGCGCATCGCAAAGCCATTGCCGATGCGATAGCCACATACTGGCCACAAATCGTTCTCTATGCTGCAACTCCTCAAGGCAGAATGCTGGCGCCGATGGTCTCATACAGGGTTGGCTGCGGACTGACCGCCGACTGCACCGGACTGGATATCAAGGACAGTTCACGAAAGGGCCAGATAGGCATCCTGCTGCAGACCCGGCCGGCCCTGGGCGGAAACGTTATGGCTACTATCTGTACGAAAAATTCAAAGGCCCAGATGGCTACCGCAAGGCCGGGCGTTATGAAGAGACTGCCCGCCGATGAGTCAAGAACGGGCAAAGTCATCAAACACAAAGTCGAGCTTTCCAAAGACGATATTAGTCTGAAAATTATAAAAACAGAGCTGGGCACTGGTGAGGTGAACTTTGGTGCCGACGTGGTTGTCAGCGGCGGTAAGGGTATGCAGAACCGGGACAACTATGAGCGGCTTGTGAGTGCGCTTTGTGCCGGCTTGAGCAAAAAGTTGGGTACGGAGGTTGAAAGAGGCGCTTCGCGTGCAGCGGTGGAGCAGGGCTTCATCGAACGCGTGCACCAGGTCGGCCAAACCGGTACATCCATCGGGCCGAAAATTTACGTTGCCCTGGGAATATCCGGTGCGATTCAGCATATGATAGGCATTGCAAACACCGAGACCATTGTCGCTATCAACAGCGACCCGAACGCACCGATATTAAAGCAGTGCGATTATTACATTGTCGGGAATGTTGAAGACACAGTGCCGCAGTTGGTTAAGGCGTTGGAGGTGGAATAAAAAGTGTCAAACAATAGAGATTACAACAAAGTATCGGTTCTGATAGTTGGCGCGGGGCCGGCCGGCCTGGCAAGCGCGATACAACTGAAAGTTCTAAAGCCGGAAATTGACGTTTGCGTCGTAGATAAAGCACCTGAGCTGGGCAACCATAATCTCTCTGGTGCGGTTTTAGAGGTTGAGGCGCTGCATAGACTGCTGGATTTGGCTGTTGTCGGCTGGCAGGACAGCGAAGCTGCAAGGGATGTATTGGCCAGGAAGGTCCACGAAGACAACGTGATGTTCTTTCTGGGAAAGAAGCTGGCATTTAACATTTTCTTTGTAATCAAACTGGCGAAGATTTTCCGGCTCTCTGTCGGCCAGATGATACACAAAGGCGATTATATTGTATCGATAAGCAAGCTGACAAAGTGGCTGGGGCGGCTTGCAAAAGAGCTTGGCGCCGAGGTGCTGACCGGCTTTGCCGCTGAAGATATCATTCT
>JAUXAH010000447.1 GCA_030614945.1 Phycisphaerae bacterium | reverse complement strand
TACCTTTAAGAGTCTTGAGGGCGCGCTGTGATCTCTGAATGTGTGTCTTGGGTCGTGTCTATCGAGGGTCTTGCTTCCCTTTTGAAAAGCGTTGGTCGCGGTGATTTTATCGCTGGTAGCCACCCTGCCATCAAGGTGGGGACGGCGCGTTCCCTTGAGCTGTTAGGGGGTAGGGGTTTGGTTAAGCGCGACGGGTATGGTGTTCGTCTTACTGAATTGGGGCGGTTCACGCTTGAATCGCTTGAGGCACTCGATTGGCTACCTGAAATTGGCTGATTGAAGGGTTTGAAACTCTTACGGTAGAGTCTTTCAAGAGTCTTAAGAGTCTTAATAGTCTTGGTCGCCATTTTGGATCCCAGGGTCTATTCCCCTGGCTCCAACCAACAAAAAATGTTTTTAAGCTTGTGAATTGATTAATTTATCGTATGCCAAAATGCGATTCCTGCGGGCGCGAGTTCAAGAGTATGGCGGCTTTGGGTAGCCATAAGGCTTATACCCATAAGGTAGGGGGTAAGGCTGAAACAACTGAAATCGAGAACGAGCCTGAAATCGTTGATTTGAAAACGCAGGTTCGTAAAACCGAGCTGTCGTCCCGGCTACAACGTCTTAAGGCATCTATGAACGGCGGCGGCGGCGGCAATCTCCTTTTTCGCGAATTGGATCGTATGGGTCGGGAGCTCGATTTTCTTAAGAAGGATAACGAGAAATTGCGCGCCACTATGCCTGATCCTGGAATGATCGCCCATCTTTTTAGTGCTGTTGGCGATCTCACCAGCCAGGTCATCGAGCTTAACAAAATTGTGGGTCAATCCCTGGTTATGGAGGGGTGGGGGCTTCCAACTGATATGAACGGAGTTTACAATTTTCGTGGTTTCGGCGATCACCGCTTACAGTTCCTCGTAAAAGAGGGTCGTCTTAAGGTCAAGCTACCCCTTGCCCCATAGGGCTACTGAATGGTTTATATCCTTTGGAAAATAACATCACTATTGCGGTGGGGTTCTGAACGGGCATGATGTCCTTGTGCTTGCGGGGTCGCCAGGTTGCTGATTACAGGCAACTACCCCTGGCGACCAACCACCGCAATCTTTTAAATATCGTTACGCTTAATGTAACGCGGTAGTTGTCGTGAAAATTACCATAAAATCGATAACAGCCGATTTGCGTGCCTGAACGTGTTGGGGTAGGGGGTAAGCCTACTACCCTACGGTCGGCTGTCTTTCCTAACCCTGCCGTTCTCAAAACTATCGCCGTCTATCTTCACCACAGTTTCGACAACATCCGATTCAGGATTACCGATCTCAATTCCACGCCTGACGTTTATTGCGAGATTGAGATCGTCTATCCTCGAAAGTTCGAGGGCATCCGTGTCGGGATTCCCTGGTCGGTGGTTTCAGAAAGGCGTAGCCTTTCTCCCCTGACCGAGGGGAAGGGGGGCTGATTTTCGTGGTCGTCAAGAATAAGTCCCTTCTGGAGTTCCCCCACACCTACCCCATATCCCTATGGTCGTTCAAAATCCCTGGTCTTGGCAAAAAGGGTAGGCTTTGTAACCATAAGCGGTTGGATAAGTTTTCGAGCAAGGGCGAATCCGCGCATTACAAACTAATGAAATGTAAGCGTATCGAGTGTCCCTCGTGCTGGTTGGATTGGGCGAGGCGCGCGGTCTTTGATCTGGCTATGAAAATCGAGGCTTACGCGCGCGCCAACAACACGCGCCCCATCGCGGCGGTAATGTCGGTTCCACCCAACGAGGTTGAAAAGTGGGATTGGGATCGTGTGAATACGAGCCTGTTTCAGCGCGGCTATCGTCGCATCCAGGATAAGGGCATCGAGGGCGGTGTCGCTGTCTTTCACCCATATCGGTTGAAAGCTTACGCACGTGGGCTGTGGGGTGCGCGCAAACAGCGAGGTCGCGGTGATATCGCCATTTGGCGTTGGGTTCGTGAGCGAGTTCAAAACGGCGGTATCCTTCAGAACTTCGTTAAGCTTGGTTGCCACGCACACGCCATCGGGTTCGGGGTATCCCAACCCCAT
>JAUXAH010000380.1 GCA_030614945.1 Phycisphaerae bacterium | reverse complement strand
CCCTTAACCCCTTGAGTATATATGTATAAAAAAGAAGGAAAGGAAAAACCAAGAAACTAAGAACTGGAAAAAGTCGCCTCTTAAATCCAAAGAAACCAAAGAAGCTAAAGAAGACTATAAGGGCCATTGAAGCTATATTAGCTATAGGGCTACAAAAGCTAAACAACCATATCGATCACAAAGGCTAAAGAAGCCAAAGGAGCTATAAACCGTAAAGGCTAAAAGCTATAAAGGCTAAGAAGAGCTAAAGAAACCAAAGAACTACAAAGCCATTCAACTACCAAGACCGTAACAGCCATAAAGCTAAAGAGGCTATAAAGGTCTAAAGACTAAAAAAGCTAGAGAAGCCTATGAATCTCAAAGGCCAAAGAAGCAAGACTAAAGAAGTTACAGCCTCAAAGGACCAGAGAAAGCTAAGGAAGCTAAAGAAACCAAAGAAGGCCATAAAGGTTAAAGAAGGCTAAAGAAGCCAGTAAAGGCCATCGAAAGCTATAAGACTCACCAAGTTATAAAGGCCATAAAGGCTAGACAAAGGCTAAAGGTAACTGGGCTATAAGGCTAAAGAAAACCATAAGGCTAACAGAGTCATAAAGGCTATTAAGGTCATAAAGACTAAAGAAGACTATAAAACCAAAGAGACTAAAGAAGTTATGGAGCTAAAGAAGCTAAAGAGCCACAAAGACCAGAGAAAACTACAAAGGCGAAAGGAACCATCAAACCGAAGAAGCCAAAGAGGTTAAAAAAACCAAAGAAGCTAAAGAAGCTAAAGGCCTTAAAGGCTATATACAACTTAAAATTTTTTTTTCTCTGAAATTAAAACTAAAGAGATCCAAAAAACCATGGAAGGAAAAACCAGGGAAAAACCAGGGAAAAACCAGGAGGAAAAAACCAAAAACCAAGGAAAAAATCCCAAACCAAAACCAGGAAAAAACGAGGAAAGAAAACCAGGAAAGAAACCAGGGTAAATCAAGGAGAAAAAACTAAAAAAACCAAATCAAGAAAAACCAAACAAACCAAAGAAAAAAACCAAACAAACCAAAGAAAAAAAACCAAAGAAAAAACCAAAGAAAAAACCAGAGAAAAAACAGGGAAAAAATCAAAGAAAAATCAAAGAAAAACCGAGGAGAAAAACAGAGGAAAAAAAACAAACAAAAAAAAACAGCGGAAAAAAACACAGGAAAAAAATCAAAGAAAAACCAAAGAAAAATCAAAGAAAAAAAACCAGAGAAAAAACAGAGGAAAAACTCACTAACTTTGCATTCAAAGCATATCTTCATCCTTCATTCTTTAAACTTGATAACTTTTTTTTATCTCAATAGGTTATCTCACACTCAAGCTCATACCTAGCTTATCCCGTACTCCAGACGGTTAGTGCAAAGCTTAGCTCACGCAGTGCGGCGGTTAGTGCACTACGTTAACCACTTACACGAAAGGCTTTGCCGCAAATCACATCCCTCCCCTCGTTCGTCCCCAATCTTTCCCACATAGAGGGGGGGGTCATTTTTTTGATCGTCTCTACTTCTTATCTCTCACGTGGGTGGTTAGTTCGTAATGCGTAGCTCACGCAATGCGGAGGTTAGTGGTTATTTTCATAGCCATTCACATTCAAGGCTTTGCCGTCTCCTACGCCTACAGGGAGCTCTCCAACGATCACTCCAAGCTTCGCTCGCTTTCGCAGCGTTCACCCAGAGTCTTGTCGCTACCTTCGGGTCCGGCCATGTCCGTGAACGCTGCATCGCTCGCTCATTGCTCGTGTTCCACAGCAGGAGTTCCGAGCTGCCAGCGCTAGGTCCTCCTCCTACTCTTCAGCGTTGTGAACGTTGCATCGCCCCTTTCGGCTAAGCATCTCACGTGCTCTCTTCTCTTCCCAGAGGGTGGGGAGTCTAAAAAAAAAGTTTGCTCGCAACATCTATCCCGTCTATCACACGCTATCCTCCCACTTCCCACCCCACCACGTTAGCGCTCAACCAAGGGTTAGAGTCCCTCCGCATATCATACGCTATCTGGGCCCCTCTTCCCCCTGAGGGGGAAGAGGGCTCAACCCCCTCTCAAGTTCCCCCTAATCTTAGGGGGAAGTCGAACCCCCTCTGGCCACCCCTTCTACTCCATATCTCTTCAGCTTTGACACGTCTGGGGCATCGGTTACGGGGTGGCCTATCTCCCCCCAGTTTTGGGGGAGTCCCCCTCCCGTCCATCCGAGCAAAGACTCAGTGATTAGCTTGCCTTCCCTGTCGCTCCCCTGGGGGAGCTCCATCCGCTCCTTCCAGTCGCTACCCGGCGACCGCACCTCCCAGCCTGTCCAGCGGGCAGCCTTCCCCTCTGCCTCGTTACCACTCGGCATCTCCCCACGGGGCTGGGGAGACCCCTCCTCTGGCCTACCTTCCCTCACTTCCCTACGGCTTGCTCGAACCTCGTAGAGCATCCTCCTCGAAGACTCGTCGGGCTCTCCTCGGGAGCTACGCCTCCAGTCGCTC
>JAUXAH010000364.1 GCA_030614945.1 Phycisphaerae bacterium | reverse complement strand
CCGCCCGCTCAGTTCAGAACAATCTTGAGCGAGAGGTTGCGTGGCTGCAAAATGTAACAGTGCAGACCACCCACGATACTATCCGCATCGAAGCGCAGTGGCGAAGGCCTATTGCTCTGGTTAAACGAGGTCTGCGCAAATTTTACGTGGACGCTGAGCTGGTCGTGCTCGATTTTGTGCCGATACCGACTCTGCCCATCGTAAAGGTAAAAGGCCTGTCGCTAATAACAAAAGTGCCGCCGCCGGGCACGGTTTGGCAGCGCGAGGACCTCGCCGCGGCGGTGGATGTGTTGAAGCTTCTTTGGCGGATGGATGAAGAGCTTACGCCGGACAAACCACTGCTGTGGGAAATTGAAGTTATCGATGTAAGCAATTTCAAGGGCCGAGAAGACTCTCGGTTTCCGCATATTGTCCTGTACGCAACGGACAATACCGAAATTATCTGGGGAGCTGAAGTCGGCGCCTCGCAGCGATATCTGGAAGCAACGTATAAAGAAAAACTGGCTAAGCTTTACGGCTATTACGAAGAGCACGGCTCACTACTCGACGTAAAATACATCAATCTGCGCGACCCGCAGGACAATGTCCCCCGGCCGATTGACAAATATTAGCCGACAAATCTATTCAATGCAGTTGGTAAGTCATTATACCGGTAGGGAATTCGGAATTCTGTGCAGATTGATTTAAATTTCTCCAGGGCCGACTCGCTCAGTCTGCTTTGAAAATCCGCATCGGCTTTGCAGCAGAAGATTCTACAGCCGGCGAAACGATATTCGTAAATCGTGCATTTACCGCCGATATTATATGGACATCGGCTCATTTTTCTTTTACCGCCGAGCTCGCAGAGGACGCCGAGATTTTTAGTATTGTCACTCCTTCTGATTTTATTCTTATTTTTCTCTTTTTTCTCTGCGCTCTCGGCGGTCTCTGCGGTTAATGCAGTGTCCAGATTTGCAGCTAAATACATCACTTCCGGAGGGGTAACAAACAAACGGTGGTCGAACCCCTGCTCGGAGGCAGGGGCAGGCCCGTCAAAATCACAACATTTCCCGCAGCCATCGCACTTTCCAGCTAATTCGCTGTTGTTGAGAACTTGGAGGTCAAGCCAATTGTAGATTTCAACTGCCCTTTTGAGGAGCTGATGGTTAACTTGGTATCCAGCCACCATTTTATTCCTTCTTTGCCACCAAGACACTAAGTCACGAATTCCCTGATACCCTGCTCCCCTGATAACCTACCCCCTGATTTCCTGATACCCTGATAACCTTCTATTCTGTGGTCTTTGTGGCCATTTTCTTTTTCTTTCTGATTCTTTCTATTTCCTCGAAGCTGTAATACTTTCCCCGATTGATGCCGCTGCACTTTTGAGCTGCTTTGTTCCAGTCATTCGGGCTGGCTAAATTACTCGCCCAGAAAGGCCAGCTTCTGCACTGGCTCGGCCGAACAGGGTAAATCATGCATTTTCTATACACGGTATTCGATGTATGTATGTCATTGCGAGGCCTTTGAAAAAGGCCGTGGCAATCTCCAACTTGCGAACGAATGAGATTGCTTCGTCGCTTCGCTCCTCGCAATGACAAAGTAGTGTTCAGAAATATACAATCTTTAGTGCCCACCTGTTCAATAACCGTCGTCCGCAGCCCGACGCGTCTTAAACACTCTTGCCGCAACTGATCAGGTTTAATCTTCAGGAAATCAGCGATTATTTGAATCTCCGGCTTAGTTACCCAGATATAACCCTCCCCAGGCCCGGAGCAGCATTCACCGCACTGGCAGCACTCGAAATGCAACCCACCAGCATACCACGGCATACTATTACCATCAATCATCCGACAAATCTGATTTCAGCCACTCTGCAACTTGGTCAACAAATCCTCGGGCGCTTTCAAATGCATGGCGGGCATTATCTTCTGATATTGAAAAGTTAGACTCGTAGTCACCCAATTGTCTCTCACCAAAAATTATATTCAGGTCTCTACCCAGCCGTTTATCAAAAATCCCTGTTTTCACAAAATACTGACCAAAAGCAGAAATAACAGCTTTGTGCGAAGTAAAAGTCATTTTCTTTTTAAGCAGCGCTGCTTGGGCCGAATAAAACATCGCATAATATGACCGCGAAACAGCAGAGTCATAATCACCGTCCTGAATCAATAACTCCGCACTTCTCAAATATCTGCGTGCTTTTTCAATAAGCGCTTGAATCTGGCTCATACGGTTATACCTTCCTTACGGACATTTATAAGCAAGGGACTTTCGACTTTCTCGAAATTACTCTCGGAGACCGGATATACCGCTATCAGAACATTATGCTCAAGATTCAAATCTGTAAATATATCAGCCATTCGGTCAATCTCTTCGCAGGGATCAACCGCCCCTGCCAGCACAACAGCAAGATCGATGTCCGAATGTTCATCATTGGCATGACCCCTTGCATAAGAGCCGTAGAGCACAACCTTCTTAAGCCGCTGCCCGTAAAGCTCGGCTATCTGCTCTTTGAATTCTTTAAGAATCGGTCCTATTTCCATAGTGTTTCCCTGGGTATTCTATTTGCAATGGCTGCTTGGATTATACAAAAACTCGCACAGTATAGCAAGCGCC
>JAUXAH010000007.1 GCA_030614945.1 Phycisphaerae bacterium | reverse complement strand
AAACACGACTTTATTGGCCCATCAGGCAGAAATCAGCGGAAAAACCTACGAAGTTTTGACTACCTTTTATGCAAAACAAACCCAATTTCTGAAAAGCCAAATGAATGTAAGTCCATATAATACAGTGGATTATGAAAATATTGCCAATTGGAAACTTGGTGAAAACAAACCCAATTCAAAGCCAATCAAACCCAAAACAAACCCAATACAAACCCAAAACAAACCCAATTCACTGGATGCTCAAATGAACGTAAGCTTAGCAATAACAAGGAATTATAACAATGAACAACGAACAATG
Organism: Phycisphaerae bacterium; assembly: GCA_030614945.1. The sequence continues at coordinate 18,134 of JAUXAH010000007.1, read as the reverse complement.
AACTATTATTCAAAACAAACCCAATCAAACCCAATTTTTTCTTACCCAAACCCCCCAGCCCCCCTCTCCCGCCCCATCAAGTTCCTTACATTTCAGCCTGGCCGATTACCCCATTTTCGTTGTTTTCAACCAATTTTACCCTCGCCAGCTCGTTTCTTTTCAGCATATTCTGCGTCTTTTCGAGGTAGACCATAAAATATCTTTCGCTTCGCCCACAGGCCTGCCCATTACTATTTTCCACCAAAATTACAGCAGTTTCGCCAATAAATTGCTGCCGATAATTCAGCCCCAGTTCGATTTCCAGGTCACGCAATATTTGTGCTCTTTTCTTTATAACTCTATTATCTACCGTATCTTGCATACCTGCCGCAGCGGTGCCTTGACGCGCCGAAAAGCTGAAAACGTGCATTTTTGCAAAGCCTGCCTCTTTCGCCAAATCGATAGTTTGCTCAAAGTCAGCATCCGTTTCGCTCGGAAAACCAACGATAATATCGGCGGTTATAGCAGGCCTGTCGAGCCGGGATTTAATCAACTCAACCTTATCTCTAAATTCGTCGGTTCTGTATTGCCTGCACATCTTTTTTAGCACAGCATTTGAACCCGACTGCAGCGACAAATGCAGGTGTGGCATAATGTTACGGTGTTTGCAGAAAGTATCGAGCAATCGCGGCGTTACGTCACCCGGCTCCAGCGAGCTTACCCTTATCCTTGCAAGATTCGGGATTTCTGCCATTTTATCGAGCAGATTGGCTAATTTGTCGTTCTGCGGCTCATCCCAGTTCTTTCGTCTGACGCTTCTTTGGCCGTAAGCGCCGAGAAACACGCCTGTTACGACAATTTCCCTGTGGCCCGCTTCAACAAGCCCCTGCGCCTCCTGCAGGACCGTTTCGACCGGCTTACTGTGAACAACAGGACGGGTTTTGGGTATGATACAATAGGAGCAGCATCCGTCACAGCCGTCCTGGACTTTCAGAAAAGCCCTGGTATGGCCTCTAAAGCAGGTTAATTGCGGTAGTTTGGGCCGATTGGCCGACTTGTTTTTATACTTGATTTCGGGGTCATTTTCTGTTCTAATAATAGTGTTTTCGCAGGTTTGAAGGTTTTGTGAGGCCGCCGGCGCGGCTTTACCGTTGACTATTTGGCTTAACGTGGCAGCAAGGCTGTTCCGATACCTTATGAGATGGACATTTTTACCCGAAGCGTTTAATTCGCCGATATTGACAGTTGGCAGGCAGCCAGAGACAACTATAACAGCGTCAGGGCTTAGCTTTTGGGCTTTTCGGACGTATTGTCGGCTCTTGGCTGAGGCAGTATGAGTTACGCAGCAGGTATTGATAACGACCAAATCGGGCTTTTTAGTCCCGCACGTATCAGGCGTGGGCCTATGCTCGGTAGGTGCGGGATCGACCTGGTCGAGTCCGAGTTGTTCGAGCAACTCTCGAATCTGCTGGCTTTCGTATTGATTGACTTTGCAGCCAAGAGTATTTATGGAAAAAGTCTTCATAATATGGTATAATTTATATTTGTTGGGACGGATTTACAAGGCTAATCGACTCAAGCTTGGACCATAAAGCGGGAGGTTTATTATGGCGGCAAAATTCGGGGCGGTTTGGGCAATAGATATAGGTAATAATTCGCTGAAAGCATTACACTTAAGCGCTGAGAGCGGTGTTGTTGAAGTAATCGGCTTCGATAATATCCAGCACGGCAAAATTCTTACCGGAAGTGGAGTAGGGGCTGCGGAAAGGGACGAGCTGATTGCATTGAGTTTTCGCAGGTTTGTAAGTCAAAACGATTTGGGCAAAGATGAAGTAGTTGTTTCGGTGCCGAGCCAGAACAGTTTTGCACGGTTCGTGAACCTGCCGCCTGTCGATCCGAAGCGCATTCCTGAAATCGTCAAGTTCGAGGCGGTTCAGCAGATTCCTTTTGATATCAACGATGTGCAGTGGGATTGGCAGTTGATGACAGAGACTGACAGCCCTGAAACCAGGGTGGGCATTTTTGCTATAAAGAATGAAGTTGTCAGCTCGGCATTGGAGCATTTTGCCAGAGAAAATGTGCAGGTTGGCTACGTTCAGATGGCACCGATGGCTCTGTATAACTACGCGTTGTATGACCGCCCTGACCTGGTTACCGCTGCCGGCGACAAGCAGGGGCAAGCCATCGTTGTTCTTAACGTTGGTGCGGAAAATACGGATTTGGTTGTCTGCACAGGGTCGACAGTTTGGCAAAGATGTATCCTCATAGGAGGTAATGCCTTTACCAGGGCGATAGCAGATACATTTAAGCTTAATTTTGAAAAAGCTGAAAAACTAAAACGCACGGCTCCGATGAGCAAATATGCCCGGCAGATATTCCAGGCGATGAAGCCGGTTTTTACGGATTTGGCCTCTGAAATCCAGCGGTCACTGGGTTTTTACAACAGTTCGAACCCCAACACTAAATTGTCGAAGATTATTGCTCTTGGCGGAGGAACGAAGCTGCGCGGCCTGCTGAAATACCTGCAGCAGAGCGTTCAGATACCTATTGAAAGGCCGGATTCGTTTAAGAGACTTGCGATAAGCTCAGATGTCTCGGCGGCGAAATTTCACGAGAGTGTCTGCGACTTTGGTGTTGTTTATGGTCTTGCTTTGCAGGGTTTGGGCCTGGCCCGGATAGAGAGCAATCTGCTGCCGCGCGCTATTGCGAGGTCAATGACCTGGGCAGGTAAGGCCAGGTACTTTACTACTGCGGCGTGTGTGCTGCTGCTGGTTTCAGTTCTGTCCTTTGCGAGGACATTTTTCGACTCGCAAATTTACGAGAATAAGGCGGACGTCCGGCAGGAAACCAGCAGGCGTATTGAAGATGCCAGGCAGGCCGTCAGCAATGATAAAGCTGAAAAAAGCAAAGGTTCCGGTTACGAAGCGATAATACAAAAGGAATTCGAATCTTTTAAGCATCGTGACGTGATTCCGCGATTGCATCAAACGGTAATTTCACGCTTGCCGAACGAAGAAAATAATGCGGAACAGGCAGAGCTTTATAAGGCCTTTGCCGCTGGTGATGCGGAAGCGGTTTTAGAGATTCCCCGCAAGGAGCGAAAGCAGATATTTGTAACGCATATGTCGGTTTACTTTGTAGAGGATGTTAACACTGCGCAGTTTGGTGACGTAGATTCTATGATGGCGAGAAGGGGTAGAGCCGGGGTCTATGGCGGCTATTCTGAAGAATATACGGCAGAAGAATATGCTGTGGCATATGAAGAATATACTGAGGAAGAGCTTATAGCAAGGGGCGTAATACGTGACGCTTCGGAGGAAGAGGAGGTCAAGGAAAATTCTGGGTTTGTGGTAACCATAGCCGGGTACAGTCCCTATAAAAACATAGGCGAGTTGATGGACCCCCCCGGGGTGGGAGGCGATGAGAGTAAATGGGGATTTGTTACTCGACTGGAGCACCTTGATGACGTGAATAGTCCGTTTATGCTCTACAAGAAAACCGAGGTCGTGCACTTCAAGTTGGAAACAGATGCAGTGGGTTTGGATGCCAAAACGCGGCAAAATCCGGCTGTTGAAAGGATTTTACAAGCGTTGGAGAGAGAGAGCAGTTCTAAAAGAAGAGAAGCGAACATGCGTCGTGAGATACGTCGTGAGATGCATCAGGAGACTTTCGTTTTGCGTGACCCTATGACAAAGGAGGTTGTCAGTAAGGTTGCTGAGCGCGACGAGGACGGAAAAGTGAAGACCGACAGGGCAGGCAACATCGCTTATAAAGTTAATGACTATTGGTTCGTGCTGAATGCTAAATTTATCTGGAGAGATGCACCTAAGAGGCCTCGGGCGTCTACTACGACTTGGAGGTATATGCCACGCAGAGCGCCTGAGAAGAATGAGTAGATTAAGGTGATTAAAAATGGATATCTCCAAGTTTAAAGATGTTATACTAAGTGTTTTTAAGACTCATTCATCGCTATTGGTGCCGGTTGTTATAGGGCTTGTTGGCGTGCTTCTTTTTATACCTACCCTGTTGATGAGCAGTAAGCTCAAGGAGCGGATGGCAGATGAAAGTATTACAAAGAGGGGCAGACAAATTAGGCTCTTGAGCAGAAGTGCCGTTGCGCGTGAGCAATGGAAGGTGGAGCGGGCGTATCAGCAGGAGCACAAAAAAGATGCCAATGCGATAGAAGATTTAGCCAGGCATATCACTCAAAGGGAGTTATTAAGCTATAAAATATTTCCTGTCCCGAAAGACAGTTCTCAGTTCATTTTCGAGGAATTCGGTCAGCAGTTTCGCGGTGCGATAGATAAGCTAATGGCCCGTATAAATGCCGGTGGGTGTCCTACCCAGGCCGAGCTGGAGAAAAGTTTGCAGAGTTCCTTAGGCCGCCCTCGTTCTTTTTCTGATTGGGATGATGTTGTAGGGATGTCGTACGGGAGGTTAGGCGGGGCCAGGGCTGAGATAAGAGACGCCATTTGCCGGGCGAGAGCGGAATCTGTTTCTGTCTATGCCAATCCGATTAATTTGAGCGGATACGGATTCTGGGGAAAATATGAATATGCGGGGATGGACGAGGCAGTTAAGGACTGCTGGTATCACCAGTTAGGTTACTGGATTATCGAAGACGTTATCGATACGATAGACACTATGAATTCCGGCTCGAATAGCGTTTTCACATCGCCGGTCAAACGGCTTCTGGGGGTAGGGTTCACCTCTATAGACGATGTTACAGGGATGGCCTACAGTTCGGTTATTTCTGCCGGCCGCTACACAGGCAGAGAAAGAGTGACACGTGATAAGCCCGGTTATGTTCTTTCGATTAGAGATGGGCTTATAGACCCATGGACGGGGCGGACGTGCAATGATGATATTGATGTTGTGCATTTTAACGTTCGTGTTGTGGTTAGTGCGAAGGAGATTTTGCCGTTTATGCGGCAACTTTGCAGCGCCAAGCAGCATAAATTCAAGGGGTTTTTCGACGAAGGGCAGGAGCAAATATTCAAGCATAATCAGATAACGATTTTAGAAAGTAAGATTGGGTTGGTTGTCCAGGGAGGCGTAGAGTATGAAGGAACTCGTGGCCTCTACGAATACGGAGAATATGAAGAATACGGAGAAGGTACCGGTGGCCTCTACGGCTCTAAAGGGAATCATGATCTCTACCGTTACGGCGAAGATGCCGTGGTAGAATTGGATTTAATTTGCGAATATATCTTTAACAAAAAGGGCTACGATGAAATTAAGCCGGAATTGGTTAAAAAAGGAGAATCAGAGACAGTGAGCCGCGGGTATTGAATAGTGGAGCGACGAGCGGGGATTTGAAAAGGGGAAGTTAAAATGAGTAAAAAAGGCGACAGCTTTTTCGAAGAACATATTGAAAAGATAGTTTTTGTTATTGTCGGGCTTGCGTGCGTCTGGCTTTTTCTTACCCGTGTTCTTTTGAGTCCCAATTATGTCGAATACGAAGGCGACAAGTTTAGCCCAGGTGGTATCGATGATTACATATTAACAAGCAAGGATGCTGCGGATTTGAAGGAGAAGCTGAGCAGCAAGTCCGAGCCAAAGTCGTATGAGCGGAAAAAAGACATTTTTGTTGCTCTGGTCGACTCGGCCATAAGTGATATTGATATTAACGCCGGGTGGCCACTGCCTATTCATAGTTCAATGGTTAGTGACAGAAGTAAATATCGTATTCCGGAGATTGGTGAAGTCAACGAAGTGACAATCGGGTACATCAGGGCAGTGGCGTATGTGCCTACTGAGGAGATTAACGAGCAGAATGTTTATGACAAAGTCAGGACAGAGGTGAATGATATTGATTTTGTAACTGTGGAAGCGAAGTTCGATATTAAGGGATTGTATGAGAGGTTTTATGACAGTTTTGCCGGCAGCGATGTTGAGGAAGAAGAATGGTGTGACCCGTGCCTTGCGAAGCCGATTTTTGCGGCTGTGCAGTTGCAGAGACAAGAGGCGCTGGCCGATGGCAGCTGGGGTGATTGGCAAATCGTGCCTCGAACCAGAATTGACCATCGCAGAAAGATGTTTGAAATTATAGAAGATGTTGAGGAGCTGCCGCCGGGCGGGATGAAGGTGCGTCTGCTTCAATTTGATGATAGGATAGTGAGAATGGATTTGTTGCAGCCGAAGGCTTACAGCATCGCATCTGCAAGAGAAGAATGGTTTCCTCCCTCGCTGCATAGGATGTTTCTGCAGCAGCTCAGAGAGAAAGAAATGGAAGAGAAGCGTGCAGCCGTAGAGGCGGCGCGGGAGGCAGAAAGGGCGGGGCGTGAGCGGGAGTTTGAGAGGAGACGCGAAGGGCGGGGCGTCAGAAGCACAGAGCCATTTCGGCGTTCAGGGGACAGAAGGTATGAAGAGCTCGGCGGGAGGGATGAGCTTTTTGCCGGCGGTGGTACGTCTACTCGAGAAAGGCGGCCAAGAACAAGTCGAAGTGAACGCGGGAGCGACAGGCTTTCTTCGCCAAGGAGAATAGAGCGTGAGAGGGAGAGAGAACGTTTAGCAAGAAGCAGGGAGGTTTCAAGGACAACATCGATAGATGATATTTATAGAGAGTTTAATGGGATTTTGATTACCGGGAGAACTGATCTTTCCAGGATGCGCGAGCCATTGGTGTTCTGGACGCACGATGATACTGTTGAGCCGAAGAAGCGCTACCAATACAGAATTCGGTTAGGCGTTTTTAATCCGATAGCTGGGACAAATCAGTTCAGCGAGGGATATAGAGGTTTGAAGAACAAAGTCATTTTGTGGAGTGAGTTTTCTGGCATAACGGAGGCCGTAGAGGTTCCTGGGAGGTTGTACTTTTTCGCGTGTGATATACAAGAGGCCGCCAGGATTGTTACGGTGCAGGTCTCCAGGTATGTGCTGGGTTATTGGAACAGTAAGGACTTTGCGGTCAAGCAGGGAGAAGTTATAGGTAAGGTTGTCGAGTCCGAGACGACATCTGGAAGTAGCAAACGTCGGGAAACGGCGCCTGAGTTTTTCGGAGGATATCCTGCAGTATATGGAGGATATAGGGGGGAAGAGCTTAGAGTAATGGGCATAGAAAGTGACATTAGAAGTGACATTATAGGACGTACGGTACCCGAGACAATTGATTATACTACCGGGGCGGTTTTGGTGGATGTTGTACCTGTGAACGATTACGATTGGTCGGGTGGAAAGAATCTGCATCGCAGAGGTTATTTTGATATGCTTTACACTTTTGATGGGATGAATATAGAGCGTATGCCTATTAGAACGAAGTACTGGGCCAAAGAATTGAAGATTATGTTTAATGAAATCAGGAGGTCCGTAAAAGAGCCGAGGGAGCCTTTCCGAGATTGGGGCAGCAAAGTAACTGAAGGTGCACCGGTGGTTTCGCAGCCGGAATATGATGAGGAATATTATGAGGAATATTATGAGGAATATTTAGATAGATAGGATTGATACGATTATTAATTTTCTGGGCTTTTAGGATATGTTCTTAGTCGGAAGTGTAGATAACCGTCCGTTCGGCTTCGCTGAAGGCAGGCTGTGCGCGGCTCGACTGAATCTTCTGGGCCAAGGATAACTCATGGTCGAGGACACTTGTTTGCGGCCTGACGTGCATGAGGATTTAGACTCTTTCGTGTTGAAATAACCTCTCGGCAGACGGCTTGTACGAATTCGAATGTCTCCTCCGGTGTGGTCTTTGTGGTCTCATCAATTGGAATATCAAGGTAAAGCAAATCACTTTCCTCCGTGACATCGCCCAGCGGTGCACAGATTACGGCCCTGGGACTGTACTCGTCAAGAGCCGTGAAAGTTATTTCGAGATCCGAGGAATATATACTTTTGGCCATTATAGGGCTGCCTTTGGAGCGAACCTCTTCCAGCACACGATGAGAGACACGAAAAGCAAGGCGAGTTGGATAAGCGCCGGTCGCAGCCTGGGCTGCTGGATCGTCCGGACTGTCGCCGAAATGACATGCAAGAACTTCCGGCAATTTTGGTAGAGGCTGGGTCTTTCCGGGCAGCCTTAGAACTACCGCAACCGTTTTTGGCACCCGGGCCAGATGTTTGCACACTTCGGGATACAATGCAGAAGGGCTTGTTAATTCTGATAAGCATCTGGTGATTTCGTCAAGTTGTTTCAGGCAGGGGCGGGGTGCAGTCTCATCCAGCCTGGTTTTAGCATAGAAAATCTCTGTCTCGAAGTCCTCCATTATAATGTTGGCGGCCGCCCGGACGGAATCATCTCGCTTGATTTGCTGGCCCAAGGGCTGTGTTATCGATAGAGAGAAGGGGCCAATAGTTATTGGTTCGCCGGGCAAAGCAGCACATGTTTCTATACGCTTGCCGTTTATAAATGTCCCGTTGCTGCTGCCAAGGTCCTCAACAATCCACTGACCGGACGGGTCCTGGAAGATTCTGGCGTGTTTCCGTGAGACGTCTCTGCTCTCGAGGATTATATCGCACCGGGGACTGCGCCCGATGACTGTGCCCTTGGCGTTTGGTTCGATTTGTCAGGTTTTACCGCGTCCAGATATTGTCAATGTTACCGTTGCCATATATAATTCCTTACCTTTTTATGCTGTATGCGCATTACCGGCCCGCAAAATGGGGTCCTAAAAATAGAATTTCAACTGAGTGCCAAGTACATTGAGAGCCTTCCAGTCTCCGCCGGATTCGCTTGATTGCCAGAGGTAATAAACCTCGCCTTTTATATTTTTTGACAAGTTAAGGGAAAGTCCCGAATAAAGCCGGTTCCTATTGAAATCTCCCTCATCGAAATTAATAAAGACCTCATCCGCCAAATAAGGTTGCAATTTAAGCGATGTAAGTTCCAGCGGTAATTTCACGGTAACTTTGTTTCTATACCGCCAAACGTCCTTTTTGTTTTCTCTGTCGCGATATTCGAATCTTGACCTGTTACTCAAATCGAGACCGAGCAATTTGCCTTTTAGCGTAACGTTGAGGTGCGGCCGATTTTCCTGCCTCCATTTACCTTTGCTGTCTTTTTCGAACGCCTTTCTGTAATTAACTCCCAGGTCTATCCAATCCGCAAGACTCTTGTACACGAACCCCAAATCTGAATGGTGATAATATAAGTGCCCGGCATCATCCCCGAGCCGAAATTCCTCTTCAAATGTAATTTTCCAGTCTTTGTCAATATCAAAGGGAAATTTCGCCGTGCTCCAGTATTGAAAATCTCCATCGTCGAAAGCGAAACAAATCTCACTGATTAACAAGACGGCTATTACCGTTACAAGGAGATATGTCGAATTTCTTGCTTTCATTGAGAAACTTCCACAATCTAAAAATACCTTGCTGCCTTGCTTCCCCGCTTCTTGCTTTCGCAGAAGGTAGCGGGGCTTGTCCTGGTAAATACTGCGGACGTAAAAAATAATGCTACCGAACAGCCAAAGATTGGTCAAGCATTTCGCAGGAATATCTATATTGTTGTTACCAGAGGGGTCGAACCGTAACGGGTCGTGAGACGGCTTTGGTTCATCCGTAAAAGGTCGATTATATTTGCCGCCCGGCGCACGATATCACAGCGTCGGGCGGCTTGTTTTGTGCGCTTTTGAAGATACGAGTAATAAAGCGGGGGTAAAACCCAGGGCTAAATACGACTATATTTGCGAAAATAAAGGGTTGCAAATTCCATCTCCTAAGTTTATATTTACTGCTTCTGCTTATCTTTGAAAGGGTTGATAAATGAAGTGCGATATAGCTGATTTTTCGTTGGCGCCGGAGGGTAAGAGACGCATTTTCTGGGCTGATAATGATATGCCGGTTCTGGCGGCGATTCGCAGGCGATTTGCAAAGAGCAGGCCATTAAAGGGTAAAAACGTTTCAGCTTGTTTGCACATAACCGCTGAGACAGCTAATCTTGCCAGGACACTGAAAACAGGGGGGGCAAATGCTGTTCTCTGCGCATCCAATCCGCTCAGCACGCAGGACGATGTGGCTGCATCGCTGGTGAAAGATTTTAAGATACCGGTCTTCGCCGTCTGTGGTGAAAATCGCAGCACTTATTACAAACACATCAACGCAGCCATCGACCATAAGCCGGTTATTACGTTTGACGACGGTGCTGATTTGGTGAACGAGTTACATACGCGCCGAAGGAAAGAAGCCCACCGGATTATTGCGAGTATGGAAGAGACCACTACCGGCGTTATTCGTCTGCGGGCAATGGCTCTAAAAGGCAAATTAAAGTTTCCCGTTATTGCGGTAAATGACGCTGCAACCAAGCACCTTTTCGATAACCGCTATGGGACGGGCCAGTCAACGGTTGACGGTATTATTCGAGCGACCGATTTTCTGATGGCCGGCAAAAAGATTGTAGCGGCAGGATATGGTTGGTGTGGTCGCGGCTTTGCTATGCGAGCGAGAGGGATGGGGGCTATCGTTATCATTACGGAAGTCGATGCAATTAAGGCGCTTGAGGCGGCTATGGACGGCTTCGAGGTTATGCCGATGGCAGAGGCAGCGAAGGTCGGCGAGCTGTTCGTAACACTTACAGGTAATAAAAACGTTATACGGGCCGAGCATTTCCGTGCGATGAAGGATAGAGCAGTCGTTGCTAACAGCGGGCACTTCAACGTTGAAATAGACATACCGGCCCTGAAAAAGCTAAGCAAGAAGGTAACGCGTAACGTGCGCAACCACGTGGATGAATATATCTTGAGAAATAACAAGCGAATTTACCTTCTGGCTGAAGGGCGGTTGATTAACCTTGCAGCCGCTGAGGGTCATCCGGCAAGCGTGATGGATATGAGCTTTGCGACGCAGGCGTTAGAGGCGGAATATGTGGTAAAAAAACAGGGCAAACTCGCTGTTGCGGTCCACGATGTCCCTATTGAGATAGAGCAGCAAGTGAGCAGGATGAAACTGAAATCAATGTCGATTGGAATAGACAAACTTACGGCCGAACAGGTTGATTATCTTGCCAGCAGCGGTGAAGGGACGTAGCTCGATACTCGATGCTCGATACTCGTAAGCCAAATCGAGAATCGAGTTTCAAAGGTAGGGTTATGAATAATAAGCAGATAGATAAGAGGTCCAAAGTGGTCTCGAAGTCTTTTATGGCTGTTGGTCCCACGCTGCACTACAGCCATAAAAATGTTCAGAGGTGCTGGCTGCTTGCCGTTGCGGCCTTTGGTATAAGCTGTCTTTTCTGGTCGAAAATACTGACCGGCTCATTCTGGTCGTTCAACTTTGTCGCTGTAACTTCTCCCGAATTTTGGCATTTGGGTCAATCAGATAGGACCGTCGTGAGCATATTTGAATATCCCTGGCAGATTCTTGTTTTAGGTCTGCTTATGGGTATTTTAGGCATTGTGCCGGTGTTGATATCGCAGCTTATGAGCTTCCGGTACAGTTTGCTTTTTATACTGACAGTATTTTTCCTGGCTAATTTACCGGCCTTTGCGATTTGTCTTTTGATAAGCTGTGTTGCGGCGGCGTGTCGTCCGCTTCGTTTTCGTTCCCGCTTCACTGCGATAGCGTTATGCACAGCACCGCAGCTTCTTTATTGGGGATACTTCGGCGGTGCGAGGGGGGGAGAACCTATTACATGGGGGTTTTCTTTTACGCCGTGGATTTGCGCCTGGCTTATCGGTCTTGGCATAGCGGGATTGGTTCTCGGCATAGGTCATTTTACGCGTTATCGGCCGGGCCTGGTCTGGACGTTTACCTCTGTTTTCCTTTTATTGGCCCTCGTGACTTTTGAGATGAGAATGGGCTTTGATGAATTAGACTATCAGCTCTATGTGGCAAAGAACAATCCGGAAGACGTGAGCGAATTTCGCGGTCACAGCATAACGGAGGCCCTGGACAAAACGATTACAAATCCTGCGGTCAGAAAATATCTGGCAGGTTTCTTTTACCCTACCGAACCGATACCCCTGCGTGCAGAGCTGAAAAAAGAAATCCAGATAAAGTTAGGTTACGACCGTTGGCCGAGGTGGTTTATAGTGCCGGAGCCGTTAAAGTATCAAGCGAAAAGACAATGGCTTTTCGAGCAGTACGACTTATTTATAAGCCGGCGATTCAAAAGCTATCGGATGCCGATAGCGCTGTACTACAAAGCGCTTTTGAGCGAATACAGCCCGGATATTAAGGTGCTTGGGCAAAAAGAAATACTGCGTTTTTACAGTGATTACCCATACGAAAGGTCGCGCAAGATATGGTGGTCGCTGTACACAGATTTTGATAACAGCCCGGAATCACTCGAGGCACGATGGCGCATTGCAAGGCATTGGGCCGGTGAGGGTAAATTTGAGCAGGCTGACACGCTTCTTGGTGAGGCGCAAACTATGGTCGCCGAGCGATTGAAACTATTCGAAAAAGAGCAAACACAATCGGCAATGACAAAGTCTAAGTTAGAAGAATTGCAAAGGAGATTAAATCAGTTGCGCAATCTTATAGGAAAGGAAAATCGGACCGATAAGCCGACATCGACCGAACGTTTAGCAAGATTTGTTATGCTAAACCCGCACGCCTCCGATTATGCCTGGCACCTCGATGAATTGCTGGTACAAATAGGCGAGAACGATCCGCTCCGTGACAACATCTTGTTGGCGCAAACGAAACTCGTTGCCGACGAGCAAATGAGAGCGGAAAAATTAGCCCAGCTACACAAAGAATTCCAGGACACCGACGGGGGAATGCAGGCGTTATACGAGCTGGCCCGTTTGGAGATTGGTCTATATCAGAATGAATCGAATTTAGAGCAGAAGAAAAAGTATCTGCGTGAGACAAGAGCAACTCTGATGAACTTTATCAAGTTGTATCGCAATAGCGTTTATACTGAGCAGGTCAAAAAGATTCTGGATGACCTGCCGACAGTTGAATAATAGGCAATACTATTTGGTTCACCGTTGCTTTGCTGCGCTCGCTGTTGCTCTTGAACCAACATATAGTTTTGGGTTGCCCCGCTGGGTCTTTATTATAATAGATTCCTCGGCCATGTTTGGAGTGACAAGTGTATCGGCGGGGATTGGGGGTTGACTTTTCTGCAAATTATGCTATCATAAGAGGCGATAATAAGCTGTTTTACCTGAGGTTTAGCTAAATGAACGCCCATGATACAGATAGCCGGAAAATTTTGCTGATAGGCGATATTAGCAGGGCCTTTTTAGATGCCGGTGCCGTGAGGGAACTGCCCTGTGAAGTTCGCACCAATATGCTTGATGCAATCGACACAGCGGCAAAAAACAGCTTCCAGGCAATCTGCGTTGTGATGTCCGGAATATCGGCTAAGTTGAGTTCGGCTCTGAAGGCCTTAAGAGAGGAAAATTGCGAAGCAAAAATTATTCTTCTGGCGCAAATGTTTGAAGAGCCGGTAGCGATACAGCTCGTTGGCTCAGCGTCTAATGGAACAAATGTGGCGGATGATTATTTGATTTGTCCAATCGATTTTTCGCATCTCGTGTCCCATATCTCGTATCTTGTTCGAGCTGTACCTGGTGCTTCACGAGAACCTGCCCAGGCCGGGACTGTTGCGGCCGCCACTGTTGATACAACGATAGAGGCGAAAATAAAACATCTTGAAAAATTGGCTACAGAGGATGATTTAACGGGCCTGAAGAATAGAAGATATATCTGGGAGTTTTCCAGACAAATTATTGAGCATGCCAGGAGCGAAAACGGGCAGGTGACACTTCTTATGTTCGATATCGACAACTTCAAACATTACAATGATGTTTACGGTCATTCGGCGGGCGACGAAGTTTTAAGACAAGCTGCTGTTTTGATGCGGCGGTGCTGTCGTGGACACGATGTTGTAGGTAGAATTGGCGGTGATGAGTTCGCGGTAGTTTTCTGGGATGACCCGATGTTGAAATCAGGCGGTTCAGAAGACGAGAGACGTTCAGCACTTGCAGAACATCCTAAAGAGGCGGTCTTTATAGCGGAGCGATTTAGAAGAGAATTAAAGAGAACGGAACTGCATTTGTTAGGCCCGGAAGGAAAAGGGGTTCTGACAATAAGTGGCGGCCTGGCGAGCTTTCCACGCGACGGTTCTACAATACAGGAGCTTTTTCAGCAGGCAGACAGGGCACTGTTGGAGGCCAAACGCAGCGGTAAAAACCGAATCTATCTGGTCGGCGAGCCCCAGAACGACATCGCTGATGTCGAATAGTTAAATGGAGTTTTGAGTTTTAAATGTTGAGTTTTTAGTTGATGGATTTGGAGGGTTTTTTTGTGTTTTGGTCTTGATTGTTCGGCTAGATTTTAAAAGGCAAAAACTTCTTCCATATTCCGATAGGAGTGTAACATGAGGAAGAGATTACTCATAGTTGTTTTCATAATAATAGCCTTTCTCTCTTTCATCTTTATAGCAGACAGCTATTTTAAGAGTGAGTACAAAAATCCATTTAGAGTTGCCAAAGCATTCTCTTACAACTACATGACTAAAGACACAGAACATATGAAATCATGGGCTAATAAAAAGGCACATCAGAAGATTGACGAGTTGCAGTATTCGCAGCCTGTTGAAGACTTTGGTCAAAATGATTGGGAAAATTTTAAATTGGTATGTTTTCGCAGGCTCGGTGATACCATCGTTTCCACTTATGCTTACGACCAATTTGAGGAATCACCTTTTTTATATTCAGCCGTTCTAAAACCTGTTGGCCCACTTTCCCTATGGGAAAAGAGTAAAGATTTCATACATTACAAACTCCCTCTTGGTGATAAGTTTGTTGGGTTTCCCTACCCTAAGAAACGGTGGTTAGTGGTGGACTTTTTCGCAATTGATGAGGATGCCTATGAAAAACATATAACTGTGTTTTTTAACAAGGCAACCAAAGACCCAAAAGCGTTGATTTCTGAACTGCTAATCAATGGAGGGAAACTGCTTGGGGAAGTCGAGCGGAGAAGCTCCTATGAGAACGGGTGGGGTAAAGCAGAAAAGATACAGCAAAACGAAGAGATGAAGAGATTGTATGAGCATTACAAAGGGCTTCGTATTAACAATACTGAGGGGAACCTATTAGAGAATGATAATAAAATGTTCTCTGAATAAGGCTCGGCCTCGATGCGGTGGCCTTTCGATTTTCGATTTACAATTGACGAGGGTTCGACTTTGCTCACCACAGGTTCACAATTGGGGAATTGAGATTGCCACGCGAACCTGCGGTTCGCTCGCAATGACACAAAAATATTAACGATTAATTACAATCGTTTCGGTTGGGCCAAGGAGTTTATAGCGTATTCCTCGCCAGCAGATAGTTCTGCCAAAGGCGGAAGAGATAATAAAAGATAGCAGCAGTAACGACCATATCCAAAAGGCGAGGACGTCCGCGGCCATAGCGGCCTTCATTTGCGGCAAATCATACTTGAGCAATTTACTAATCATTTTCTGACGCAGTATTGCCCGAGTCAGCTGACTTGCGAAAAACAGAATTGGTACGGCAGCAAAAAGGGGCAGGTTCGTATCTTTAATCATTGCGGCATAGACCGCCAGGGCGGCTCCGGCCCATAAACCCAATACCGAGTATAGACTGCTGCACAATCCGAACCACCAGGTCCGTGGAGCGCTTACGCGGGTGATTAAAAATTGTCGCCGGCCAAATTCAAAAAGCCTTCGCCAGCTCGTGGATTCGTACGAAGCCACCAGACAGGCAGGGACGAAAACCACTTTTTTGCCGGCCTTCTTGACGGCTAAGCTGAGCGATAAGTCATCGCTCAGGGCTTTTGGCCAGATTTTGTCAAGGCCCACCTGGCGAAAGACGTCAACGCGAATGGCCATAGACCCGCCCCAGGCCTGATTGAAACGGCTTTTGCCAAGCAACTGGGCGACCTTGGCGTTCACAGCCGACAGGGCCAGACTGGCCAGATTGTTCTTTTTCGGTATAAACCAACGATAGCCGCTGGCAGCGCCGTTTTTGGACTTTCGAAGGGGCCAAACTATGTGGCTTAGCCAGTCGCTGCGGACACAAATATCGGAATCGGCAAAGGCCAGGACCTCGACATCATCGCCGATTCTCTCATAGCAGTAGAGCAAATTATGATTTTTTTGACTGCAGGATTGTCCCCGCCCCGCCCCGTTAGAAATCTTACCCTTTGGAGGCTGTTGCCCGCCTGTGGAATTTGGGTTCCCGCAAAGCGGGGTCCCTCTAACGGGGCCCGCAACGAATACTTGCACATCTTGAGCCTTCGAGCTTTGACTTAGCTGGTTTTTCAATTTGCATAATTCGTCATAGGCAGGGTCCGACTTATCGGCAACCACAAACCACAGCAGATAATTTTCGTAGTCCTGATTAAAAAATGAGGTAATATTTTTTTCAAAAGCTGAATCCAGGTCCTTGCACGGCACAAACAGGGCGGTCCGCGACCAATATGATGAACGCTTCTTTTTGTATTTGGCCAGTGCATAGCGATAGTTGCGACACATCTGGATGAAGAAGACTAATTGCGACAGAATTGCTGCCAGGGCTATATAATAATACCAATCCATCATAAGAAATTAAAAATATAAAATGTAAAATGCAAAATTGCATTGCAAAATTCAAAATTTTTCTTGCTTTCTTTTTGGCTTTTAATTTTAAGATTTGCGTTTTGGTTTTGCACTTTTTGCCTTGAGTTTTTAAGATATAAAAGTCAACGGGACTATCAGGTCGATTAGCTGCTCAACGGTATAAGGTTTTGCCAGGCTGATTGAGAGCAAACAGCCGTGATTGTGGTCAGAGGCGATGATTATCAGATTCTCGCCGGCCCGGCTCCATCCTTGCTGTTGTGGTTGATGGCCGAGAATAAAAATGTCAACGTCAAGGAGCTTGGCCATTTTATCGAGCAGTGCCTGACTGTGTTTTCTGCCCCAGGTTAAAAGATAAGCTGAGCCGGGTTTGACCACATCGTTGATTTTCAGCTGACTTTCCAGAACCTCTGGGTCGAATTTATCAATGTAACGGTCACTGGGGAGCGAATGCGACAGCCAGATTCTGTTATCACATCTGACCGCTAACGGTTGTGAGAATAGAAATTGTCTTATCGCCAGTTTGATGTCAGTGCTGGCCTCCCCGAATTCTCGGTCCAAAGCCGACTTTATTGAGCGGTTCATTTCTTTGCCGTCTTTCATCACTTTGCTGTTATTGATGAAGGTGGTATCGTGATTTCCCATAATAATATGAACGCGGTCGGGGAAGCTTAATTTATAGCGGACAACGTCAAACAACAATTTATAAGATAGACAACCGCCTTTGGAATCCTGGGGGCCTCCGTGTATAATTTCCTGCAGGACGATATGCCTGTCGGGCTTGTTTTCCAAATCGGCGAAAGCAGCTATTCTTTCGAAATTTCGCCGATGTCCGTGAATATCGCCCGTTATAATTAGGCTGCCGTCAGCAGGCAAATGAATCAAATTACCGCGTCGAAACCTGTCTGCGTTGCTGGCTTCTACACCCTTGTTCAGCAAATCAATTATTGTTTGAGGCATTTTTATTCGTTTTTATCTTGCCCCCAAATATGCTGTGTATCATCAGGTCCAGTCTCGATATGACCGTCATCATATTACGCGGGCGCTCTGCGGGATTGTCTTCTACGCAGTCCATTACGAGTTTTGAGATTCCTAACGGTATTCGTTTTTTCAGTTCGTGAGGCGCTCGACGGGGTTGTGGTACGGCCAGGCCAAAGCTGTCCTTTTTAGGTATCAAAGTAGGGACGCTCTTTCCGGTAAGGGCCCAGTACATTGTCGCCCCCAGATTAAAGATATCGGTTTTTGGGCCGAGCGGCTTGCGCCTGACCTGCTCAGGCGCGATGTAATCCGGGGTGCCCTGAATGCGCTGCTTTGTCGTTCCGATTTTGCAGCTCTGGCCGAGGTCTATAATTTTAATCGCACCGGATTTGCTCATAAGAATGTTATTGGGCTTTATATCGCAGTGAACAAATCCGTGCTGGTGCATGGCATTAAGGCCGGTTGCGACCATCCTGAATACAAGCAGCACATCGACCAGACTCAAAGCAGGGCCCTCTTCGAGAGTTTTACCTTCAAATAGTTCCATAGAAAGCAGGAGCTCTTTTACTTTGAACATATTGCGTATTTTCTTTAGTTTGTAGCACTTACGGACGTAGGGGTGGTCTATCCGCCGGGCCACTTTATATTCGGTCTCTGTCTGCTCGAAGACTCTTGAATCTTCCGGCCTTTCAAAGATAACTCGTTTTAGAGC
>JAUXAH010000225.1 GCA_030614945.1 Phycisphaerae bacterium | reverse complement strand
GAAAGTCAGCATCCCCAACAGCTTTTTTGGAGACTTCAACCCATACAGCGACCTGATTCACGGCGACTGGTTCCGTTCCAAGGGACGGAACCATCACACGGGCGCCGTTTATCTGAACGGCCACTGGCTCACCGAAGCGGCCAAGCTGGATGACGTGCTGAAACCCATCGGGAACACCCCGCTGTGGTTCGGGAAAGTGGACGAGACAACCACCACGATCTGGGCGCAGTTCAAAGGCGTCAATCCCAACGAAGCTGAGGTGGAGATCAACGTCCGCAAGACGGTGTTCTACCCTGAGAAGCCGGGCATCAATTACATCACCGTGCGCGGCTTTACGATGATGCACGCGGCCACCCCTTGGGCGCCACCCACCGCCGAGCAGATCGGCCTGATCGGCACCCACTGGAGCAAGGGCTGGATCATCGAGAACAACAACATTCGCTACTCCGTCTGCACGGGCATCACGCTCGGCAAGCACGGTGACGAGTTTGACAACACCTCGCAGAACTCCGCCGAAGGGTATGTCAAGACGATTGAACGCGCCCTGGAAAATGGCTGGTCCAGGGAAAACATCGGCCACCACATTGTCCGCAACAACCACATTTCGCACTGCGAGCAGGCGGGAATCGTCGGCAGCATGGGTCCCGTGTTCTGCACTGTCACGGGCAACACCATCCACGATATCCACATCCGCAGACTGTTCACCGGGGCCGAAATGGCCGGGATCAAGTTCCACGGCCCGATCGACACCGTCATCAGCCACAACCATATCTACCGTACATGCCTGGGCATCTGGCTGGACTGGATGACCCAGGGCACGCGCGTCACTGGGAACCTGTTATATGACAATGGGCGCGATCTGTTTGTGGAAGTCAATCATGGACCATTCCTGGTGGATCACAACATCTGCTTGTCACCCAAAACCCTGTTAGTGAACTCCCAGGGCGGTGCTTTTGTTCACAACGTGATGGCTGGCAGAGTGCATGTCGTCCACGGTGAAAGCCGCAAGACGCCGTACCACAAGGCCCACTCCACTGAGGTTGTGGGGCTACACGGCAATCCCAGCGGCGATGACCGGTATTACAACAACATTTTCGTCGGCCACAACGGCCTGACGCCTTATGATCCGGCGAAACTGCCGGTATTCATGGCCGGCAATGTGTTTCTCAAAGGCGCCAAGCCATCTAAGCACGAATCCAACCCACTCGTGCAGCCGAACGTCAATCCCGGCATCAAGCTGGTTGAAAAATCTGATGGCATGTATCTCGAAATCACACTCGACAAAGTCTGGGCACAACAACAACAGCGTCAAGTGGTAACGACTGCTCTGCTCGGTAAGGCCAAGATTCCCGGTCTTCCCTATGAACAGCCCGACGGCACGCCCTTGAAAATCGATACTGATTATTTCGGTAAAAAGCGGAGCGAAGCGAATCCTTCCGCTGGCCCCTTTGAGAATCCGGGAGAGGGAAAACTTACACTGAAAGTATGGTGAAGTTCATAAACGCAGGAGTGGACAGAAGGTCAGCATAATACAGGTGTCCACCAAATGAATCCGGTCCGAAAGCGATGTCGGCGAGACAGAGCCCGGTATTAATACGTTTGTCATCAAGAAAGACCGATACTTCCCCGCCGGTGCTAAGCGGCCACCGTTTTCGATATCAGAAAACGCAACGGAATCGGGCGTATCCAAAACATCGAAGTCTCCAATATTCGAGCCGAGGGTAATCCTGATTCCATTCTCTCCGGCTACGACGAAGACCATGGCATACGCGGTATCAAGCTGATGGATTTCATCTATGACGGCAAAGCTCTGACCGATCTTAAGGCGGGCAATTTCAAAATCAATTCATTTGTTCGTAACGTGGAGGGGCTTGGCATGGAGTTGGGTGAGGCAACTACGTTACAGAACATAGCCCGGGCACAAGCCGGCGCGGAAGCCAAGGAAGAGAAAGTCGAAGTCGGTGCCCAGCCGCCCAAGGTTCCGGCTCAGATTTCGAATGCGATAAAGCAAGTGTTGCCGCAAAACAAAGATCGGAATCTATATAGATTTGATTTTGGAACAATCCCCCGATCAGGGAGAGCAACAGTATAAGACTATAGAAGTCGATGATTTAGTCCCTACGCCAAATGGATATTGTGTTTTTAGTATAGGAAAATGGTTGTACCTAAAATAGATAGCATTTATCTGGAAGAAAAGATAATCCGTTGCCAAATTTGTGTTTTTAAGACTATTCTGGCTGAAAGCATTTGCAAAAGTTTAGAAAATCTGTGCTAATCCACGGTTAATAAAAAAAGATAAAACCTCTGCGTTCTCTGCGATCTCTGCGGTGAATTCTTTTTGTGCCTTTTCGTGGCTCAATAAATTCGTGCCAATTTGTGTTAATTCGTGGCTAAATTTTTCTCTGCGCTCTCTCCGTAAGGAGAATTACAGGATTTTTTTAATATCAACTTTATCCTGTATATCCTGTCTAATTTTCTCTTTTACGGCCGGTCAGCAGAGAAAGCATCTCGATATGTAAAATCTTTGCGACCAGTAAATACACTGCCGCCGCCGAAGGAACGACCAAGAGCAATTTGAAGATGTCAGGCCAGCTTTTCGAGAGCCACATTGCAATTACAATCGCCGCAGACATACACAGTGTGGCCGCAATCGTTTTCACTAACGCTGAGGCCAAGCCATCCAGTATTGAAATACCTGCTTCCTGCTTTCGCAGGGACCGGCGAAGCAGCACAACAAGAATCACAACCTGCAAATATGAGCAGAGCGCCGTCGAAAACGCCAGCCCCCCCGTTCCCCAAACCCAAATCAAAGTCAAATTCAATACGATATTGGCGCAAACTGCGTACAGGGCACTTCGCACCGGCGTTTTAGAATCCTGCATCGAATAAAACGCACGGGTGATGACCTGCTGAGCAAAGTAGCCGCACAATCCCAGCGCATAAAAAAACAATGTCCAGGTGACCATATTGGTGTCGTTGGCGCCGAATTGACCGTGCTGAAAGGCCAGTGAGATTAACGGCCTGGCTATCGCTACAAGTCCTATGGTCGCAGGTACCGCAATGAAAACTGCACTGCAAAGGCCCTGCGAAACCGTTCTGGCCAGACCCGCGGAATCTTTCCTTGCTGCAAAAGAGCTCATCACCGGAAAAATCGCTGTAGCTAAAGATATACCAAATACACCCAATGGCAATTGATACAGCCGCTGGGCATAATAAAGATGCGATACCGAACCGCGCTGCAGTGGGTACGCTATTGTCTTGCCCAGCAAAACAAAAGACGCCCCTTTTTCCGCTGAACCGGAGAACCACCAGGCAATAAGGTCGTCAGCCAGGGTATTTATCTGCGTTACCGTCAAACCCAGTATCATCGGCCCCATCAGGATTATGATTTTTCTAAAGGCATCGGAGTAAATCTGCCAGCCGGGCCTTATGGAAACGCCGGCAGAGCGCAGCGGCGGGATCTGTATCGCTATCTGCACAAGCCCTGCGATTAGAACTGCAACCGCAACAAAAAAGACCTGCTGTTCGGCCTTGATTTTCAACACCCAGCCGGTCAACAGGATACTGCCGATAATGAAAATATTGAGCACTATCGGCGCAGCAGCAGGTGCAGCAAAATGTCTGTGTACATTGAGAATGCCGGCCAATATCGCCACCATACAGACCAGCAGCATATATGGCAGCATAATTGAGCTTAGTGACAAAACCAACCTGGTCTCACTGGTGGAGCTGAAAAATTTATAATAACCCCAGATTGCCCCCTGACCGACCAAGACTATTGCTGCCAGCAGGACAAACAAAACGGTTACAACGGTGTTGACTAACTGTTTCGCTTGCCGACGGTCTTTGTAAAGTTGTTCGCTGTATACGGGAATAAGAGAAGCCGAAGCCGCCCCTTCACCAAACAGTCTCCTGGCGAGATTGGGAATTTTGAACGCAATGGTCCAGGCGTCCAGCAGGGCGGTGGCACCGAAAAAATGACTGTATGCCATATCACGGGCGAATCCGAATACTCTGCTGACCGCCGTAAGAGAGGCAATTTGTCTAAAGCCCTTTATCATTGTTTATTGCTTGTTGCTGGTGTCTCGTGTTTCGTGAAGCGCCGATACGCTTCACGCTTTTCGTGCTACGGTGAAAGGTCTGCAGCGCCCGACGTTATTTAATAATCCGACAGCAGCCATACTGACCAGCAGGCTTGACCCGCCGTAGCTTACCAGTGGTAAAGTCAGGCCTGTAATCGGCATCAGCCCGACCGTCATACTCACATTGACGATGACCTCAACTGCAAACATTGCC
>JAUXAH010000424.1 GCA_030614945.1 Phycisphaerae bacterium | reverse complement strand
CGAGCGAAACCCTTGCCGTTAGTTGCCAGCGGGTCATGCCGGGGACTCTAACGGGACTGCCGGTGTCAAACCGGAGGAAGGTGGGGATGACGTCAAGTCATCATGGCCTTTATGCCCAGGGCTTCACACGTGCTACAATGGCGACTACAGAGCGACGCAAAACCGTGAGGCCGAGCAAATCGCAAAAATGTCGCCCCAGTTCGGATTGTAGGCTGACAACTCGCCTGCATGAAGTCGGAATCGCTAGTAATCGCGTATCAGCTATGACGCGGTGAATGTGTTCCTGAGCCTTGTACACACCGCCCGTCAAGTGATGGGAGTTGGGAGTACCCGAAGTCAGTTTGCTAACTCAGTTTACCGGGAAGCGGCTGCCGACGGTAAACCCGATGACTGGCACTAAGTCGTAACAAGGTAGCCGTAGGGGAACCTGCGGCTGGATCACCTCCTTTCTAAAGGATAATTTAGACGCAGCCTTGTCATTCCTGCGAAAGCAGGAATCCATTCAAAAACGGCTGTGAAAAAGTCAGGCATTTTTGCTGCTCGGCTTAACTGTTTCTTGATATAAAAGCCCTGTGAGAAATCGCAGGGCTTTTTTGTTGAACAGGGTCATTTAAAAAGGTATGATAATTATATGGTAACAACAAAAGAAAAAGCCCTGACGATAGCTTCTAAGACCCGGAGAGTTCTCGAGGAAATTTATGGTGAACGTCTCCGCGGCGTTTATTTATATGGTTCGGCTGCACGTGACCAATTAACACCCGACAGTGATATCGATATCGCCATTATTCTGGATGAGATACAAAATCGTTTTGAAGAGCATGAACGCACGAGCCCACTGGGGTCCGAGATCAGCCTCGACAACAACACGGTCGTTCTTTTCTTCTTTGCAGAGGAAAGTGATCTCGAGACCGGCCGCTTCGCTATTCACAGGGCTATCAAGAGAGAAGGGATTAGAGCATGACAGAAGAAGCACAGCTACATTTTGAGAGAGCAGCCGAATGCATGGAAGACGCACAAATTCTTCTCGACAATGAACGACCGGCTGCTGCAGTGGCCAGGGCCTACTATGCTATGTTCCACGCTGCAACAGCGGTACTGTCGGTCAAGGGGATAAAACGCAGCTCACACCGTGGAATCTTATCCGCATTCGGTGAGTATCTTGTTAAGCCCGGCCTGCTCAAGCAGAGGTTGCACCAGTCCTTACGAGAGGCTTTTGAGTTGCGCCAGCAGACAGACTACGAACCCATCGTTGATATTAACAGCCAGCAGGCAAGAGAAACTCTGGAGCAGGCCGTTCAGTTTGTTGATGCGTGTAAGAAACCAACCGGATAGCGAAGCCAAAGGGTGGTAAAATGTGGAGGCCCTACGGGCAGTATTTTTTGTGCGGACCACACCTTAACTGTTGCTTGATATTAAAGCCCTGCTCTTGTAGCAGGGCTTTCTTCATTTGTGCGAGATACGCTTCACGAGATACGAGATACGATATTTGAGATACGATATTTGAGATACGATTAACGAGATACGAGATACGCGGCCGCAGGCCGGTTCGGGGCTTTTTTATTGCGCGGTATTGCGGGTTTTTGAGTTTTTGGGTTGATTTTGGTTGACTATTGGGTAAATTGGGTTTGATTGGGTTTGAATTGGCTTTGTTTTCCGGGACTGCGAAAATGTCATTTCTTTCATAATCCTTTGTCAATATTGAATTTACGCTCATTTGGGCATCCGGCAAATTGGGTTTGATTGGGTTTGAATTGGCTTTGTTTTCCGGGACTGCGAAAATGTCATTTCTTTCATAATCCTTTGTTAAAACAGAAGTTACGTTCATTTGAGCATCCAGCAAATTGGCTTTGTTTTGCATAAAAAGGTGCGATTTGTAGAGGCCTCTCGACAGATGTAGTGCTTTATAAGCACATAAATAATAGGCACGTAAATAACTGGATTCTCGATGCTCATGAGTGGTTAAATCCGTCAAAAGGCGCCGGATCTTCGATATTTGTTCATTGGTTAAATGGTTCATTGGTTAACTGGGTAATTTGTTATTGGTTATTAGTTAGTTCCGTCAAATCCGTCCAGGGGCCGGACTTGCAGCACAACAGATGCCGGATTCCGTCTAAAGCCGGATCTTCGACTGCGACTTCGATGGAGAAGTG